>JAYKJC010000496.1:0-4222 GCA_035285885.1 Leptolyngbyaceae cyanobacterium
AAGCCTACGCCCAGAAAGCGCAATCCAGCTATCAGGGACGCTCCACCGTTCCGGTGCTATGGGACAGCCACACTCAGACCATCGTGAATAATGAGAGCGCGGATCTCATCATTATGTTGAACGACGCATTTAATGCGATCGCCCACGTTCCCCATCTCGACCTTTATCCTCTCGATCTCCAAGAACGCATTGAACAGTGGAATCAGAAGATTTATCCAGCGGTGAACAATGGAGTCTATCGCTGTGGGTTTGCCCAAACCCAGGCAGCCTATGAACGGGCTGTGAACGAATTGTTTCAGGTGCTCGATGAGATCGACCAGACGTTAGCAACCCAGCGGTACTTGTGTGGCGATCGCCTCACCCTGGCAGACATCCGCCTATTCACCACCCTATTTCGATTTGATAGTGCGTACTACGGCATTTTCAAGTGCAACCGTCGCCGCATTCAAGACTATCCTCATCTCAGCGGATATGTGCGCGACCTCTATCAGCACCCCGGAGTGGCCGACACCTGTGACCTGGAAGCGGTGAAGCGTGATTACTACGGCAACTTGTTTCCGCTCAACCCCGGAGGAATTATTCCCGCAGGGCCAGATATTGACTATCTCTGGGAGCCCCACGGGCGCTCAACCTCAGGCGTGCAAACCCTCACGACTTCTTGAGAAGCATCGTGCGATTGTTAGAAAGAATACCGTTTTGAGTCCATTGAAATCTGAGAATATCGACACACTGTTTTGCTCTAGTTTGTCGAGTTCCCGTTGATTTAATGACCACAACTACTGAACCTCCGATGCTCAATAACAGCGCTGTCGCTGAGGACTACCCTCTAAGCGCAGTGCCGCCCCGTGCTCGAAAGTCTCTGATTTCTCTCGCTCCGATTCTCATTGGATTCACGCTGTACTCCGGCACCCTATTTGCTGGAGGTCTGGTTGGGCCATCCTTTCAGTTCTGGCCGGATCTAATTTCTCTGATTGTGGTGGGGAACCTCATCCTTGGTGTGTATGCCGCATTGCTGGGTTTCATTGCTGCCCGCACGGGCTTGACGACCGTACTCATGGCGCGATTTAGCTTTGGCAACGTGGGATCGCGATGGGTCGATTTCATCCTGGGATTCACCCAGATTGGTTGGTATGCCTGGGGTTCTGCACTGATGGCGCAGCTTCTCAACACCCTTGCAGGGGTTCCTGAATCATGGAACTGGCTGCTGATCCTGATTTTCACGTATGCCTGTTGCTCAACAGCCTACTTTGGCTATCGGGCGATGGACTGGCTGAGTCGCCTTGCCGTTCCAGCGATGGTGATTCTCATGGTGTGGAGTTTGACGATCGCCGCTACAGACGTGGGTGGCTTTGCCGGACTCCAGAATGCCGAGTTGGGCGATCCCCTGCCGATTGGAGCCGCCATTACCATCATCGTCGGAACCTTTGTGTCTGGGGGAACTCAAGCTACCAACTGGAGCCGCTTTGCTCCCTCTGGAACCATTGGGTTTATCGCCACGCTCATCGCTTTCTTCTTAGGCAATGGGTTCTTGATTTTTAGCGGAGCCTTCACAGCGAAAGTCTATGGCAATCCCGACATCGTCCAAGTCATGGCCACCCAGGGGTTGCTGATTGGGGGATTGATTTTGTTCTTCCTCAACATGTGGACGACTCAAGACAATACAATTTACGCTTTCTCCATCGCAGGCTCCAACATGTTCCGCACCAACAAGCGGACGCTCTTTGTGTTGGGGGGAGCAACTTTGGCGCTGGTTTTGGCCTGGGGAGGCATCTATGAAATGCTGGTGGATTATCTCATTCTGCTGGGCACCTTCATTCCTCCCATTGGCGGCATCATCATGGCGGACTACTGGGTGCATCGTCGGGGTGAGTTTCCAGCCCTCGAATCGCCGCAACCTGCCTTTAACTGGGCTGGGGTGATTGCGTATGTCGGTGCATCGGCGATCGCCTATTTCACCAACGAAGCAGGGTGGGGCATCGTTCCGATTAATGGCATCATCTCCGCCGCTGTGATCTACATTGTGCTGGCTAAGCTGATTCCTCAGCAGCAGGTCTAGGTCAGTCTCAGAACAATCGATACAGATCCCTGGGTTCTTCCCTAGGGTCTGTTTTAAAAGTTGTTTTTTCGTGCGCTTTGCGCACGAAAAAACAACCCTTTCAGCTAGTTTTAAAACACGCCCTAGCACGCACCAAAACTCTTCGTTCTTTTACCAAAGAACCCAGTTGGTTCATCACAAAAACGGACGTGTAGGGCACTGCGCCACACACGTCCGTTTTTGTGATGAACGATTGGTTGAAGCAACATATGTAGTAGGGGCAAGGCACTGCCTTGCCCCTACCCGTAGCGTTCAGCAAATCTCAACGTCCTAGCGTTTTGAGCCTGTCAGTTGGGCAATGACGGCATTGACGGCACTGCGACTCAGCTTTTCTTCCCCATGACTCAGCACATCAATCGTGGCATGGGCCAATGCCAGAGGAATTTGGCAAAAGTTGCGGGCGGGGCCTTTGGGCAGCGCTTTCGTATACTCATCCGCCAGAGCTAAATTGCGCTTGGCATAGGCGCGCATATCTTCTGCCGTCCAGTTGTCAGGAAAGAAATCGACGCCTCGCTTCAGGTCATCGGCATGGTTGCGGGCGATATTGACTGCTTGCAGCCCTCGACCAAACCCCAGGGCTTGAGTCCGGTTCGTCTGCACGCCATCGTGCCAAGCCCACAGATCCGATAGCATCAGCCCCACGGCTCCAGCCACGCTAAAGGTATAGCGATCGAGATCTTCTTCGGTGTGAATTTCCCAGTTGCACTCCGCCCACAGCGCCATCCGGTCGGCCATAGCCGCCGTTGCATCCCACAGGCGGGGGGCGATATCAGGCGGCGCAAGTAGCGCCCACTCTCCCACTCGCAACGTGACTTCTGGCAAGACATCTCTGTAATCTTCCAGTCCAGATGAGAACGTCTCCACCGTTGAGTGGTCTGATCCGGCCTGCAAATTCAAACTCATTTGACGCAGAAGGTGCGCCTTCGTTTTCAAATCCAGATGTTCGTGGTCTTCAACTTCGTCAATGGCACGCATCAGCAAATATCCCGATGCCACCGCTTCTAGCAACCCAGACGGTAATCGACTAATCGGAATGTAAAACGTTCGACTTGTTTCCTTAAGAACTTCTAGCGCATTTTTGCGAAAATCCATCCAGTCAACTCCTCTCACCAACCTTGAGCCATAGCATAATACGGAGAAGACGAGAACGCCAGAGCAGAGTGGACAGCTCTGGACTAATCTTCGTCTACAGTCATGTTTGACACCTCGGTCAAATTATCAACACGGAAAAATGAAGACTATATGATCTGGCAGATACTTTTCTCTCTGTACAGCGCTATGCGCGTTAGTTAAGTACAGCTGTGTGGGACGCACCGCGCTCCACACAACTGTTTTTGTGCTTAACGCATTTGCAAACCGCTATAAGTCATACGACGGTTCATGGATGAATTCCAGAATTTAGGGTTCACGATTTGGCAAACGTCTCCAATGGCAACGAAGAAAAGAGAGTCAACGCAGTTCTCTGTCAGAAACGGGCGATCGCCAGTAAAATCAGAACAGAGAAAAGAAGGAGCATACCTACCGTGAATATTGCCGCGACTGAACCGTCTCGACTCTTCAAGATCGGTCAAGTTGCCTCAAAAAGTGGACTATCGGTTAAAACCATCCGGTATTACGAAGAAATTGGGTTACTGGCTCCCCACGTTAAGCGAGCCGACTCTGGGTACCGCATGTTTGAACCCAGTGTTTTGAACCGTCTTGCGTTTGTCAAACGGGCACAGTCTTTGGGCTTAAGTTTGGCTGAAATTGCCCAAATTTTGAATATTCATGATGATGGCAAGCTGCCCTGTGGAGAAGTGAGGCATTGCCTCGAAACCAAACTCGATTCAATTAACAGTCAAATTGAGTCGCTTGAAATGTTGAGAGATGAACTGCAAGGCATTTTGTCGGGGTGGCAAGAACAACCGTCGCCAGAGCGCATCTCTAAAACCATTTGTCCCAATATTCAGTAGCTTGTGACAATACCCTGGTGCACTTCGGCGGAAGTCAACCCTCACCCTAAATCCCTCTCCCAAACTTGGGAGAGGGACTTCAAACCACTCGCTCCCCTGCTCCCGGTTTGGGGAGAAGGGGCTGGGGGATGTGGGCAGGCTGGTATCGAGACTTACGCCGTAAAGCACTCGAAAC
>JAYKJC010000497.1:0-15333 GCA_035285885.1 Leptolyngbyaceae cyanobacterium
CCCCTCCCTAAAGTGCCCGAATATGAGAGTGATGATTGGCTGATGATTCCAATCACCGCCCACTTCAAAGCTCATTTCTCTGTGTGCAATGAGAACGCCATGGATGTGTTCCATGGGTTTCTGCATCAAGAGCTGCAAGGGTGGTTCAATCCAATTCTGCTTGACTTAAAAGGAACAGATTCTTCTGTATATGCTCGCTATAACGTCTCTTATAAGGGACACCTGGCAAAGTTTCTGGGACTTAGCGAAAGTGCAAATGAGGTCACAACGTTGCCAATTTCGATTAACTACACCTATCCGCATTTTGCAAGTCAGCTTCAAGGCGTATCGTCCGTTTATCTGATGAGACTCCCTGTTGACTTGGCGGAGAGCCGATCGTTTGCAATGTTCTTCTTCAAAATTCGCTTACCTCAATGGTTGATTCAACCGCTGAAGCCCCTCGTCCAGAAAGTTATCCGCACATTCATGCTCCAGCCTTTTCTCAACCAAGATATTGAAATGATGGAGAGCGAACAGAGGAAGTATAATACGGAACCCAATCGCCGATTTATGGAGATTAACCCGGCAATCATTGCTCTTCAGCGGCTGATCGTCAAGCAATATGTGCAATATATGCAACAATCGAATCTATCGACAGAAGTTGATGCAAGCGATTTACTCACGGATGCCCCTTCAAACGTCTCGCCCAACGCTCAGTCAGTTGATCCTGCTCCCCACGAGACGTCCCATGAGTCGAGGGCTGTGGTTTGAGAAATCATCTAAATCGTCGAATACGTCGTCGAAGTCGTTTAAGAATAACTTGAGCCTGCGAATGAACTTGAGCCTGCGAATGAACTTGAGCCTGCAAGTCAACCAATTTTTGTTAGGAATGAATGAGCATAAAGTGGTGAGCACACGTCATGAGCATACATAAATGGTTAGAACTGTCACATCATCACCAGACGGAAAATTGAGTTTTTGGCAAAGTCATAAGTGCGGTTGCAAGTGATTCGTATTATTGATCGTGATTCAAATTCAAGTCGGAAGGTCGTGAGACTCAGATCAAAGAACAACGCGTCATCCACTTTTAACATGGATGTCGTAGAGTCTTTACTACAGAGTCTTGTCACATCGTTCATTTTTCCAAGGCAGGGTTCGCCCACTGTATGGCAAGCCGCAATTAAAAAACCGTAGAAGGTGAGGGGAGTTTATCGTGCAAGTTGTTCAAGAGTACGTCCAACGCTGGTATGAAAGTGGGCTTGACCCAGACGAATACATTTGCCACGGGCGTTCGGGAAACCATGTTGATATTGAAGAAGCCAAAACGGGGATTCGCCGTAATGTGCTGACGTTTTGTACGAATGACGTATTAGGTCTGGTGCAAAACAAAGCCGTTCAGCAAGCGTCGATTGACTCCATTCTGCAATACGGCACGTCCAATAGTTCGTGTTCGGTGCTGAGTGGTCGCATTGATCTCCATCGGCAACTTGAGGATGAAATTTCAGAATTTAAGCATCTGGCGCATACCCAGTTGTTCTTGAATGCGTGGATGGCGCTTCAGGCACTGATGGATGCGTTTTGCCACTTGGCCATTCCGGTGCCAAATTTTCAGCATACGCGGGAAACGTTGATTCTCAGCGATGTGCTGAATCATGGATGTATTGTTTCAGCTATTACAAACGCTGGAACTCGCTCAGGAAAGCTGTTTGGCTATAGCCCACGGGTTCGGGTTCGTGCCTATCGTCACTGCGATATGGACGATTTGGCTCGGAAGTTAAAGCGCTATGCTCGTCCAGATGATCGCATTATGGTCGTTTCGGATGCGGTGTTCTCGATGGATGGAGACATTGCTCCCCTTCCTGAGATGATTGACATCATGACGGCCTATCCAGATAGCGTTCTGTTAATGGATGAAGCCCATGCGAGTGGAGCCCTTGGGAAAACAGGTCGGGGCATTTATGAGCACTTCGGAATTCTGCCTCAAGAGGTGATGGATAAAGGGGTTGTTCCGCTGATTATGACGACTTTCTCGAAGTTTGCAGCGTCAGCCGGAGCCGCGATTATCAGTCCGGTTCCTGATCTGAAGCCGCTGCTCAATGTTTCTCCGACATCTATTGGCACCATTTCCCTACCACCGCCTGTGACAGCGGCAGCGCTGGAGAGTATTCGCCAGGTTCGTCAAAATCCTGAGTTAGTTCAGCGCCTTCAAGACAACACTCGATACTTGCGATCGCGCCTGGCTGAGCATGATTTTGAAGCCATCGGGGAAACCAATGTCATTCCTGTTCTACTGCCGACGGATCTCAATCCAAAGGACTTTGCCCGTAAGCTGATGACTGATCATGGCATCTGGGTCTCTCCCATCTGGTTTATTGCAAAACCGCGACTTCGGATCACGGCAAATGCACTTCATACTCCAGCAGAGATGAATCGTCTCATCGAGGCGATGGTGAAGGTTCGGAATGATTTGTATAAAACGACTCCTCTGACACCCGCATTGGATGTCAGTAGTTTAGAAGCCGTTTAGGTGGCGATAGGGCTGCTAAGCAAATGTAGATGTTCCAAGATCTGGAGGAACATCTTGAAGCCGTCCATTTCCAACGGATTGAATGGCTCGCTTTAAGTCAATCGCTCCTGTATACAGGGCTCGTCCAACGATCGCTCCTCTCACACCCACAGGTTCGAGTGTCAACAGACGCAATAGATCCCGAATTGAGCTGACTCCACCAGACGCAATAATTGGAATCGGAGTCGCTTCAGCTATTTGTCTCAACGCCTCTATGTTTGGGCCTTCCAAAGTTCCATCTCGGTGGATATCCGTGTAAATAATGGCGCAAGCCCCATTTACGGCCACTTCTTTCGCTAAATCGACCGCATCGACGCTAGACGTTTCTATCCATCCACGGGTGGCAACTTTTCCGTTACGCGCATCAATGCCTACTACGATTTGCTCTGGGAATTCCTGACAAAGCTGAGTCGCTAAGGTTGGATTTTCAACAGCAATGGTTCCAATCACAACACGCTCGACCCCAAGCGCAAGCATGTCAGATACGCGTTGGCGATCGCGTAATCCGCCTCCCACCTGAACAGGAATTTCAATGGCGTTAATAATGTCAGCGATAATCGCCTGATTCACAGGGCTTCCGCTTTTGGCTCCATCCAAATCCACTAAGTGAAGCCGAGATGCCCCCTGGTCTGCCCATTTTTTAGCGACATCCACAGGATTCGCATCAAATACCTGGGATTGTCCATAATCACCTTGGTAGAGCCGAACGCACTGTCCACCCAGGAGATCAATTGCTGGAATAATGTCCATGAATAGCCTCTATCCGATTCAATGCTACATTGCGCATTCACTTTAGCGTAGAGCGTATTCAGTCCACTGACCTACTGATTCGCATTAGAATTAACAATTCTTGCAAGAGGAGGGTAGGCTTTAAGACGTAAAGAGCTACCTTGCCCCGGTCGAGCACTGGATGGGGTTGGGCTAGGCGTGCGGACACAGACCATACGCTCAAATATTCTGTGGGTTAGGCCAATCATGAATACCAACCAAGATTCTGTTGATGCAACCAAGATTCTGCGATCGCTCATGGACAACGCGGGCGTCAGCAGCTACAGAACCCTGGCCCAGCAGACAGGGGTTTCTCGATGGCAGATTCAACAACTGCGACAGGGGCATATTCTGCATATGAGGCTTGAACCCTTAAGCGCGCTGAGTCAGTATTTCCATTTATCGGTTAGTGAGTTCATCACTTTATTTATGGGGTCTTCTGCAACGGGTTCGAGCCATGAACCATCTGCATCGACTCAGATAGAAGGCGATCGCCGATATGAAGCTCTTCAAGCCGAATATGATCGCCTACAGCAGCAGATGGAACACCAGCGTTCTCAGGTGATCGAAGCGCAGATTAGGGAATCTCTGAGTTTGATGGAATCCTGGATGCTCCAGTGGCCTACCGCCGCAGCCGCAGCCCAGCGCAATGAGACGATTTCAGCGAGTCGGCTGATCCCGCTGGTGCGTCCCATTGAGGCGCTACTCGAACGATGGGGTGTGCGGGCGATCGCCACCGTAGGAGACGAAATTCCCTATGATCCCACCCAACACCAACTGATGAATGGCACCGCTCAACCTGGAGACCCCGTTCGAGTACGCTACGTGGGCTACTGGCTTAATGACAAGCTGCTGCATCGGGCAAAGGTGAGCCCGGTCAATTCTTAACTGGGTCTCGTGTGGAGTTGCTTATTGGATGCCTTCTTGGGCGAGTTGCTGAATAGAATAGGTGGCTGCCGCCGACACCGTGGGGTGCTTGTCTTTTTCCATATACCGGAGAGCCGAGAGACTCTTTTTTGTGGGCATGCGTCCTAGGGCTTCGGCCAGGCGTTGACGCAGCAGCCAATCTTCTGCCTGAGCAAACTCAAGAACACGGTCAACTGCATCTACCGCACCAATTTCACCCAGCGCGGCGATCGCCGCTTGTTGAATTACAACTTCCTCGCTGTCGAGGGCATTAATCAACACATCGTAGGCTCGTGGATCTTTCAAATTGCCCAGGGCCACCGCCGCACTGAACTGAACCAACCAGTCCGTGTCTTCAAGAAATGCGCGGTTTAGAGGCTCAAGAGCACGGGGATCTTCCAAGTACCCCAATGCACCTGCTGCGCCCGCCCGAATGCTGTAGTCGGCATCGGAAGACAAAATGTCAACCAACAGCGGATAGCATTCGTCGGTGGCCTTGAGTCCTAGCGCAAAGACCGCCATCGAGCGAATCTGAAGATTATCGTCGTTGAGCACTTTTTTGATGAGAGGCACCGCGTCTTGAGGAGACGCATCCTTTAGCATCGCCAAAGCAACCATGCGATCGCCCGTCCGCTCACTTTCTAGTTGCTGGGAGATGTGTTCCAAGTCCAGTTGGCTCATGATGCCTCTTTGTTAAAATATTTGTTACAAATCTTCATATTTTTATAATACAAGACTATCGCATTTTTGTGGGTGATGGCGGGTTGCGCTCGCCACCACCCACAAAAATGCGATAGATGCGGAGGACTTGCGTAAGTCCTGGCCCATAGCAATTCAAGATGAAATGTGAGAAACGGTGGGTACGGCATTCACGCCCCTACCCGCTGTCTGGCTCTTAATTTCTAGCATTGACTAAGGTATCAATTTTCAAGAGCAACTGTTGTCCACCCAGGGGCTTAACAAAGTAGCCGTTTGCTCCGAGCTGAGACGCTTGTTGCCGATGGCGATCGCCCTGCCGGGAGGTCAATAACGCGAAGGGCAAGGACTTCAAGCTGGGATTTTGCCGAATTTGCGTCAACAGTTGGAACCCGTTCATGCGGGGCATTTCAATGTCGCAGATGATGAGATTGCAGTGAGCCCCTTTACTTAGCGTATCCAGTGCATCTTGTCCGTCTCGACATTGCAGCACCTGATAGCCCGATCGTTCGAGCGATCGCACCATCCATCGCCGAGCTGCCACTGAATCATCCACCACCATAATGGTTCGTGAATTTTGCAGAGGTTCTGGAATCATTTCTGGTTGAACGGGCTGAGCCATACGCTCTTCGGGTAGAGGAGGGGCAGCTAAGCCAGGGCGATCGCCTGTTCCTGGCAATGCCTTCGATTCAGTTTCAGCATCTTGTTTCTGACGAGCGTCTTGAGTCGCTTCCTTACGGCTTTCCTTTGTAGGAAGGGCTAGGGCTGACGGTTTCGCCTCATCCAACATGAAGTGGGCGGGCATTGAAATCACAGCCTCGCCTTCATTGAGTAAGTTTTCTAGAGGGTCTGGCGCAAGCACTAGGACAATTTGGCCCGTCGGCAAGACCGTACAGCCTGGAAAATAGCGGGGCACGGTAACGAGAGAATCAAACGATTTTAAGACCATCTCTTGTTCACCAAGCAGTTGGTTAATGCCAATGGCAACAGGCTGGTGCGACAACGAGAGAATGACCGCAATGTTGGGCTCATGGGTATCTTGATTGAAGCGAGGAACAACTCGATTGAGCTGTCTAGTCGATTGCTGGTCGCTAAACGGCATCAACTTTTCAAGCACCACATAGGGAATGTCTTGGCCTCGCCAATGAATCAGCTGATTGTCATCTGTGGAGCACGGCGTATTGATGATTTCAGAAATGTGGGACGACGGAATCGCTAATGTCAGATAGTTTCCTGAGGGAAGTAACCGCTGGCAGACCAGCAGCGGCATGATGTTGAGCGTGAGGGGAATCGTCAGCTTAAATTGAGTGCCTTGTCCAGGGGTTGAATAGACCTGAATGGTGCCTCGCAAGTTCTCGACCTGGGCTTTGACCACATCGAGCCCCACTCCACGACCCGATAGTTCACTGACCAATGTTTTTGTTGAGAATCCGGGGGTAAACAAGCACTGCAAAAGCTGCTGGGGGGTTGGGCGATCGCCAGAAAGCACCCCCATGTCCTCCGCTCGTTGTTGCACTTTCTCAAAATCAATGCCACGACCATCATCTTGAACAGTGATCACCACCTGAGTCCCTTGATGAAGCGCTGAAAGATGAATCGTCCCTGATGTGGGTTTGCCTTTGCTCGCCCGTTCTTTGGGACTTTCAATGCCATGATCAAAAGCGTTCCGTACCAGATGCAGCATCGGCTCATACAGGTGCTCAAGGACGGCACGGTCAATCAGCGTGGTTTCTCCATCAATGGACAGTTGAACCGATTTCTCGTAGCGCTGGTTCAAGTCCCACAGGGGCCGACGAAAGCGATCGGCGAGGGTCGCAAAGGGAACCATCCGCGCATCGGTTAACCCATGCCGCAGTTCGCCCAGTTGCTTGCGCAAATGATCCGTGTCGTCCAGGTTAGCCTGGGTCAAAACGTCGATATCTTGGGAACCTTCTTCGATGCGGGCTAGAAGTTCCTGAAAGTCTTGCAGAACGCTGTGTAAATCGGTGAACTCGTCCATCTCCAGGGGGTCAAAGTCGCCCTGCCCTTTGAGGGACTGGGATTGGCTCCATCCGGGAACCAGCAACTGGTCATAGATAGACTGAATGCGTTCTCGAATGGAGTAAAACTGACGGGTTCGCTGTTTCAAATCTCGATTGGTATGCAGCAGTCGGCGCTGATCGAGCGTCAATCGCTCATAGGTGATGAGCATTTCTCCCACCGTGTCTGCCAACTCATCAAGTCGGCGAATGGGCACCCGCATGGTCAGTTCTGACGATGGAGCAACCCGTGGAGCAACCCGCTCCGATGTCCGGTCGGAAAGATCTTGGGACTGAGAAGAAAGGACTAATTCTGATGAAGTGCCTGATGGGGGAGCTGCTTGAGTATCGGCCTGAGTATCTGAAAGTGGCTCTAACTCAGTGAAGAAAGCATCGGTTTCGGGCCGACTGAGGGCACCTGCGTCTTCAAACGACACGACACCCTCAAGGGTTTTCTGTAATGATTCTGGCTCCTCAAGAAACTCAGGTAAGGGCGGTGACGCAGTGCTGTCTTCTTCTTTGATGGCGTCTTTTTTTAGAGAAGAACGACCAGAAGTGGTGTCGGTTGAACCATAAGCTTCTTTACCGTTGGGCGATTCCTGGCTGAACGACTGGGCTGAAGCGTTCTGTAGATCCGCGCCAAAATCCGTTGCCCCGATCATTCCGCCATCCGATAGCTGTTTTGCAAGGTCGGATTCTGGCTGTTGAAGCTGTTGAAGTGTCTTTTTCCGTTCTTGTTCCAGGTAGGACAAGATGCGCTTGGCAAAGCGACGAGGATGGGTGGGCGTTCGTGCCAGGGCTGCCGTTATTTTTTGAATCTGCTGGTGAAACTGTTCTAAATTGAGAACTTCAGCTAGAACGCCACATTCTTGAACAACCTCAGTCAAGATCTGGAGAATCTGAGTATTTTTGGTGGCACTGTTAATCTGGACTTTGCCTCGATTCAGGCAGTTTTTAAAATCTCCGTCTAGGACTGTACGAATTAGAAATGATTCTTCAGTGACGCTGCCTGAGCCACTATTCGCATCTTTTTGTGCCGATTGAAGGTGGGTGGATATAAATGTTTTGAAATCATCGAGAACGGTGGATTGAGGATTTGCGCTGCCGTTGGCTGCCTGATCTAACAGCACTCGCATGTCGTCAATCGAGCACATGAGCAATTGGCAGGCTAATTCAGGTTGAAGAACCCGGCGATCGCTCAGTGCCTGGAGCAAATCCTCAACCAGATGCGCAAGCTGGCTCAACTCTAATAATTGGGATAACGCGGCTCCGCCTTTGAGGGTGTGAGCCGACCGCATCATCGCATTCCAGTCCTGGAAAAACTCATCGGCAGGCAGATTCCCTTCAGCTTGATTGAGCAGCAGAATGCCGCGTTCCAAAACGGCGAGATGTTCAGGTGCATCTTCCTGAACAAAACACAGGCGCACCTCTTCTTCGATGGCATCTAAATCAACTTGACTCACCATGAGATTTTTACGATAAATGCAACGAGCAACACAGAGAACAAATCGAAACGAAGAAAAACGAAGAACACGGATTCAGCCATCACCCGGTCTACACACCCACGATGGTCAAATACGCGGGTTCAAGACTCGCGAATGCGGAACTGAGAAATTGAATTCCGCAAGTCTTCTGCCACCGCCACTAACTGCTTGAGGGTGGTCGAGACCTCTTGTGACTGGGATGAAGATTGAGTGGCGATCGCAGCAACCTCCTTAATGGTTTCACTGACCTCTTGGGATACCTGGTTTTGAGACGATGTATTTTCAGAGATAGATTGAACTAAATCATCAATTTTTTGGCTAACCCCCACCAGTGACTCCAGCGTTTGCCGAGTGTTGGCCACCAGTTGGCTCCCGGTGACAACCTGCGTGGTTCCTTTTTCCATCATGGTGAGCACGTCTGCCGTCTCAAGCTGAATCCCCGTAACCAACTGCTCAATTTCTTTGGTCGATTCCGTAACTCGTTCGGCTAATCGACGCACCTCATCGGCCACAATTCTGAAACCTTGACCGTGTTCGCCCGCTCGAACCGCCTCAATGGAGGCGTTAAAGGCCAGTAAGTTCGTTTTGGCGGAGACTTCAGAAATGAGGGCAACAATTTTCGAAATTTCCTGGGACGATTCCGTCCGGCGTTTCACCTTCTTAGAGGTTTCTGCTACCGTTCCCCGGAGGTCTTCAATACTTTCAACCGTGAGTTGCATCGCGGCACCCCCTTCAGCCGCCGCCCCTGAGGCTTCCCGTGCAATTTTTGCCGCTTCCATAGCCGACGATGCAACATTTTGGATCGAATGCGCCATTGCTTCGACCGAATGCAAGGTTTGGGTAATGGTTTGGGCCTGATTGAGGGCAGACTCCGACAGTTGTCCGACTGAACTCTCACTTTGCGTTGCACTCAGGTTAACCTGTTCAGCGACGGCTTGAACCTGAAGTACCAGTTCTCGCAGACTTTGAACCGTCGCGTTAAACGCGTCTGCAACGGACCCCATCTCGTCGTCGGTGACCTGGGCCTGAACCGTTAAGTCTCCTTCTCGGGCTCCTTCAATTTCTAGAAGCAGGTCGATCACACGTCTTTGGAGACGCTCTTTTTCTTCCCGCTGGAACGTAGCTTCTCGCTGACGTAGCTCTGCAATGCTTTCGGCCTCTTGATTTTTAGCCGAAATATTTTGAGCCATTTGGTTAAACGACTGGGCCAACTGTCCGATTTCATCCGTTGCCAAAATCTCGGCTCGGGCTTTCATGTCACCTTCTGCGAGTTTCGTTGCCGATTGCTGAAGTTTCTGAATCGGGCGGGCAACCGATCGGGTCAGCAGGATGGCCAGTACAATGTCTGCGGCAATCACGAGAAACGTCAATATAAACTGTGTCGTAAAGCTGCCTCGCAAAACCTGATTGATGCCTTCTTCGGGGGTTCCTCTCACGAGAATGGCTGTGGGTTGGCCTGAGACATCTGGAATGGCTCGGGCTGCAAGTGAAAAGGGTTCTGATTCAATGCTCTTACGGGTCGTGACGATTTCACCCCCAGCATCGACTGCCCGATCAAGCAGATCCGTGGTTGGCAATTCGATACCCGATAAGACGGTGTTGTCGGCTTCGTAGAGAGACGTTGCGAGGGTAAACGTGCCATCATCTTGATGAACGTAAACGGCGCTATATCCTCCGTCAAATGCATCGAGGGTTCCTTGGGCGATCGCCGACTTACCGTTGACGATATCACCCGAGATTAATGCCCCGATAACCTCTTGGGTTTGAGGATTACGCACAGGAGTGACGGTGTAGCGAATCAGCGCATCTTGGTTGGCAAATCCTTCTGGCAAGGGGGGATTTTCTTTCTGAAGCTCTTCCCAGGTGACGATTTCAGTGGTCTTGATCTGTTCCGGATTAGCAAATACCTGGGTGACAAGTCCAGCAGGATCAAACACTTCGCCCCGTCGATTGGCATTGGCACTCGCAATAATTCGAGCTTGCCGATCCACTAAGGTTGCGTATTCAATATTTCGGGCTGTAATCTCATTTCGCAAAATCTGAAAGGTCAGGGCAGAAGGGGTTCCCGTTTGAGCCGATTCAATAATCGCAGCGTTATCTGACTGCCCTCGGAAACCAAAACCCATCTGGTTAATTTTGATGTTGTAGTTGATTCCCGTGACTGCCAGCTCAGATTGAGCCTGCTGTAGGAGCTGGCCGCGCAATCCATTCACAATCAAGACCGAGCCCACACCCACGAGGCCCACAATTGAAAGAACTTCTGACGTAAACAACCCCAGGAGCTGTTTGTTACGAAGGGGAAGATTGTAAAACCATTGGGCAAATTGACGCTCTTGAGGACGGGGTACAGCGTCAGGCTCGATGACATACTCTGGCTCGTCCTCATCTGGAATTTCAGCAGGCGCAACCGCAACTCCCAGGGATTGTAGGGACTTCCTCGCCACATCCCCCAACTGTCCATCTGGATCAGCTTCTGAGATTTCTTTAAAGAGCTGAGCCGCTTCTGAGATTTTTCCTGATTGTTGTAACGACGTTGCTTGGGCAATTTGGTCGAGCAACATGTCCATGCTGGGTGGCTGCGATGCACTATTCGATGAACCGTTGGTAGAGAACTGGGATGAATTTCTGGGGGAACGAGGAAGTTGAGTAGTCATAGGGAACTGTCAAATCAAATAATGGGAGTGAATAGGAAAGATGATTAGTAAATAAGCCGGATGAGTGAATAGAAAACGAATGAAAGAATGAGTTAAAAAGAATGAGCTAAAAATAGTGTTTCTACAGAACTCCAGGATTAAAACGATTGAAATGAGGGCATTACGCAGATTGGCTAAAAGCAATTTCTCCGTGCCATCGAGCAGAATCCAGTACAGCAATGGGGTCAAGAACCAGCAGAGGAATTTCTGATTTGATCCATCCGGCTGAATATGGAATGACGCTAGCGGGAAACTTTTTGGGGACAGGCTTAATCTGATGTTCTGTGAGGGTCATCATGCCGACTAATCGATTGACCCAACAGCAGAGCCGACGGTGCGATCGCCCATCAGCAATAACAATCGACGCTCGTGTAGAGACCAGTGGCAATGAATCGGCGATATCTGCTTTCACCCCTAAAAAGTCACTTAAATCAACATTCCACAGTAAATGACCCCGCCAATTCACCACACCTAACAGCACCGGATCGACACCTGGAACAGGGCAAATATGTTCAAATGAATGACCCGAAACTTCAACCGTGGATTTGACAGGAATGGCAACGTGAACTTCTTGCCTCAACTGAACGTGGAAGTATTCGGCACTCATATCCATCCTCAAAAGAACTATAATTTTTGTTGCTTCCCAACCTGAAATAATCTCGATAATTAATTCTTATAAGATGCTTCCTGGAAAAGAAGCATCTTATAAGAATGAACGTAACTCTTAAGAATGAACGTAACCCTGGAGCTTTTTCTGAGCCTAGACTTCTGAATAAAAAATGCAAGCTTCTGTTGGTCAAAGAATGATCACGACGCGGACAAACATGTTTTGACCGCATCAATCAATTCATTTGGCGCAAATGGCTTTGTCACATAAGCAGCTCCGCCCTGTCTGAGTCCCCAAAATCGATCAAATTCTTGATCCTTGGAGGTACAAAAGACGATGGGAATTTCTTTCGTTTTAGGATTAGAACGTAACCGACGGCACAGGTCAAACCCATTGATTCCCGGCATGATGACATCTAACACTAATACATCAGGGATTTTGCGTTTAATCCAATCCAATGCTTGTTCAGCATTATCAACAATTGAAACAGCGTGACCTGTCGTCCGTAGAATCGCTTCAATTAAGCGTTGCTCTGAACGAGAATCGTCAACAACCAATATGGTTTTAGAACTCATTAGACCCTAACCTCGTGTTACAAACTTCTGAATAACATCGGACAATGACTGCGCATCAAACGGTTTAGTGATATACCCTGAAGCCCCGACCATCTTTGCCCTCACTCGATCAATTAACCCATCTCGCCCCGTTAACATCACAATTGGAATGGACTGTAGTGCGGGCGATCGCCGTAACATTCGACATAAGTCATAACCATCTAAATTCGGCATTGAGATATCTAGAAAAACAAGTGATGGCTTCTCTCGAACCAATGATGAAATCGCAGTTAATGGATCGGTCAACCCAATCACTCGATAACCCGAAGATTCTAAAATTAGACGAACTTTACGCTGTACGGTTGGGCTATCATCAATGCACATAATGGTAGGGCGACGCTGAGTTATCACGCTTTGATCAAAGGGATGAAGCGTGACGACTCCTGCAACAACCACAGGTCTTAAAACCCTGGCAAGTCGAGAAACTTTGACATCTAAATTAGTCGCAAGTTGATAAAAACAAGGACGATTTTCTAATGCCTTAAAAAACTGAGTAGGTGAAATAGAAAGCTGTAAAGAAGGCAATACATTTTTGAAATTCGACTCAAATTCAGCAGGTTTTTGCAGACAAATTCGTTGAAATGGAGAACTGATATAGGGTTGTAAGCGTCTCCACCCTTTTGCTCGGAGTAACAATGGAGTTGTGAGATCATCAGGGGGAGATGACCAAATAATCGGGTCGAGTCCGACATTTCTCCGAAACTGCAACTCCACAGAAGATTTCGATATGACTTGAACCAACGCTTCTTGACTAATCAGCCGAAGGAGATTTCGAAGCTGAAAGAGACTAATTTCTTCCTCTCTCCATGCATCGCACAAGGCTGAATAAATGCTCTTATTGGGTAAATCGATAATCCAACTTGGAAGCGTTGCATTGCATCGACATAAGATATAGCCTAAAAGCTCTCGTTGACCATGCAGACTCGATGCATAATGAAGTTGACCGTCTCCCAGATGCAACTGCCAGGCAATTGCGCTGTTCTCAACCTCACTAACAATTAAACGTCCGGAGATATGGCGCAAGGCAACACTTTGCAACACCTTGATGGGAGACGCAATTGTTGAATACGCAGGTTTTTTAGGAGCACTAACCATATCGATTCTAAGCTGAATAGCAAAGGGTGAAATGGTGATGCTTCCCCGTTTCTTACTATCAGTAACGATATCGACGAATGTATTGAATTTTTCTGATTAAAGAATATTCACACGAATCCCTTTTAATACCCAAATGCGCATAGAGCAGTATGCGTTGATTAAAAACAATTGTGTGCTTCACTCAGTTGCAAATCGCTGTAATGTTAGCCCTGAAAATTACACCAAATATGACGTGATGTCGTTTTACGGTGCTGAGTATTAATCTGCTGAAAGGGGTAGATGTGCTCATTGAGTAGGGTGACTTGAATAACGACCGTTTGTTCCCTTTTCAAGTCAGACGCATCAGCATATTGCTAAAGATGGGTTATGGCTCTCTTCATGCAAACAGACCCTGAAACATGATTTTTGATCAGAAAAGAATTTTGAAGAATCTTAGGGATCAAAATCTTTATAGTGCTGCGTTGGTTAAGTACAGTTGTGCTTAACGCGGTTGCAAACCGCTATATGATTTCATCTGAAGGGGCAATTTACTAAACTTTTCCGAAAATACACCCGTTCTCAGGATAGATTCTGGTCTGTTACATGAATTAAATTCATAATAATCACTCAGGCGAATTGCGGTGAGATGATTACATCAAGTTTGTGTGAGCTTTATGAAATCGTGTAGAAGAGTAGGAATTTCATAAGCAATCGTAATTTTCATGCAGGGATTCGCCGAACAATCAACTCCCTTATGGAGCATCCTGCCATTCCGCTGTGAGCTGACGGTAATTAAAATCGGGGGCTCCTGGATGACAACTCACACAGCCTGCTAAACGGATGGGCTCATTAAACTCCACCCGTGGATGCAGGACTCTAAAATATCGAGAATTCCTGATTCGATAAGGGGTTCGCTCTTCTTGGCGAAGTGTGCGTGAAAACTGCTCAAGATACTGCCAGATGATGAGTCGTCCCGGATCAACCAGGGGCGGAATCTGAACCCCATAGTGCTGAGTATCATCCAACAGATCAACCCATGTTTGAGTTGGCATTACAGCAGGCGGAATGCCCACATGACAGGTTGCGCATGTTTCTAAATAAAGCTGTTGACCAAATTCGAACCGGGGTGGAATCTCATCGACTGTTCCTTCAATTTTAGGAATTGCTTTGTCTTGTGACGACGTCTGCACTAATGCTGGCTCTGACAGATTATCTGACCGATTGATAGATTGGGAGTGTCCGTTTGAGCCCAATGCGACATTCTGACTGAAAATGATGCCCATACAGATGGATATCCCTATCCATATCCCTACCCGGCTGAAGTGGGATAGGAACTGGGAAGAATGAAATTGACCCCGAATTAACCGACCGAGGGGGAGTGAGTGTTGCCCTGGCTTTGTTTTTCCTTGGGGCCGGTGGGTGGACGACCCATTGCGCGAACGTCGGGACACAAATGTGATGAGAGGTTGAATCAATCGGTTAAATTCGGTCATAGCGAATGAATAATTGCTTACGGACGCTGGATCAGTCATCCCCGATGCATCTTAACTGATCCGGACTGGGAACCCAATGAGCTGTCTGTAGGGTCTTACAGGCTAGAGTTTCGTGTCAGATCGTATGCAACGCGCACCGACACGAATGTCTTGGGGGTACTGGCTGTATCTCTATCAAAAGTTTAGATGTTTTCTATGAAAAAAATTAGATGACATCCAGTTTTCTGGTTGCATAGAATACAAAAGCAAACTGCATGGAGACTTGCTAAGGATGGACTGTCGTCACGTTCAATTTCAGATTCACGATACTCATTTCTTTAGTGACCAGGGCCAACCTTCCAGGAATCGTTCTTGCTTAGACGATCGCCCCATTGACTATGACCAGCTAATCGAGCTGTTTCGTGTGGCGGCGTTTTGGGCGTGCGATCGCACCCT
>JAYKJC010000498.1:0-2882 GCA_035285885.1 Leptolyngbyaceae cyanobacterium
GGATGAGTGCTGTAGAAGTTTCGGGGCAAGCTCGGATTAACTTCCAGAGGTTCTGCAATGACGCGATTGGCCTCCGCTTCAGAAATAAATTCGGCTTCGACCATGCGACGAAGTGTTAGATTGCGACGTTCCGTTGCCACTTCTAAGTTAACCAGTGGAGAAAATGCGCTTGGTGCGGGAGCCAACCCAGCAATGGTGGCCATCTCTGAAAGATTTAATTCGTTAACGGATTTGCTGAAAAAGATCCAGGCGGCATCGGATATGCCGTAAGCTCCCGACCCAAGGTACACCAGGTTTAAGTAGCGTTCTAGAATTTCTTCTTTGGTAAGATCCGTTTCAATCTTTTTAGCCAGTAGCGCTTCTTGAAACTTTCGATCGAGGGTGGGAGATTGATCGAGGAACACCACACGGGCAAGCTGTTGGGTGATGGTGCTGCCCCCTTCAACCACCCGTCGAGCAGCGAGGTTGGCACGAACAGCACGGGCGATCGCCTGATAGTCCACTCCTTCATGGGCATAGAAATTTTTGTCTTCAGAGGCAATAAAGGCTTCGACGAGACGCTGAGGAATATCATCAAAGTCAATGCTCTCACGGGTAGCAGGCCCCATTTGCTGCAAAATGGCACCATCTGCTGCCTTAATCGTTAAGGTTCCTTCCCGCACAAAGTTAAAGACGTCTGACGGTTCCGGCAGATCCTGACGGATGAAGGTAATGGACTGCTTCGCCGTAACATACGTCCCCCCAGCCATCGCGCCAAATGCGATAAAGGCCCAGGGCCACCATCGCTGATAAATAGGGCGTTTTCCCCGAAGCAACTGCCTAATGCTTCGCTTCATCGCGTGCCCCACACGTTGAACTCGCTGATGCCGAATGTTCTGCTCGTGCATCACTTTTTGGGCCGCGTTAGCAGGAACGGGGGGAGAATTGTGCTCGTTTGGCAACGAGGACTGAGATTGTGAATCAAAAGGCATATGATTGCGCTGAGTACTATGGCTAGACATCTCCTCAGGAGAATCCGTATGGATGATATCTGAGTGCTTGGAAAATTTTTTGAGCTTATCTAAAAAATCAGTCACGGCTTTCTCCTGACTTGAAAGACAATGACGGTGCCATCAAATCATTAGGTAGAAAATTACAGGATGACCTAAAGTCAAGACCTGCTAATGGATAGACGCATTCTTAACAAACCTTATTTTATTATATGACCACAGAAAAACTAAAACTCGAACGCTATTATCATGCACCACTATTCAGCTATTTTTCAGTTATTTTTCAACTGATTTGAGGATTGATTCTTTATTTTGTTATTCAGCTTCCAATTTTAGCGTTAATCCTGTCAGAACCCACACATTGGCGATCGCCACCCTCAATGCCCCCACCGACACCCATGCATCAGCCCTACTGTAAAGAACGCAAAAGGAGGAACGCGATATTTTCGAAAGCTTCACTATGTCTAGCATTGAGTGTAGGTTAAAGTATGGAAATCAGGCATTTTGGGTCTTTGATTTTTGGTGTTTGTTTAGTCTTTGTATGAGGATCAGCGTATTCGTACGGACTAACACGGACTATCAGGGTATATGCGTAGTATCGACGATATGACTTACGTGGTTTTGGAGTGGGTGGCAGACTGCGCCCGCTACTCCAAAAACGCACTAGATGATATGGAGGACTTGCGTAAGTCCTGGATAAAAACAAGAATCGTTAGGTAATCCCATGCCGTCAGAACCCTTCTCCGTATCTATTCGAGGTCAGCGTGCCCTTGCCGCCATTGTACTGACGGATGGGGTCGGGTTTAGTGCCCGCATGTCAGCCGATGAAGAATTGACCTTAAAGCTGATTCACCGAGACTTAACCCTGATGCAGAAACTCTGCGAAACGCATGAGGGGCAAGTGCTTAAATCAACTGGCGATGGGCTTCTCATGTATTTTGTCAGTGCTGTGCAGGCCGTGAAATGCTCAATGGCCATTCAGCAGGCGATCGCCGAGCAGTCTCAACACCGCCCCGAACATGAGTCACTGGCCCATCGCATCGGCATCCATTTAGGAGACGTGTTCTTAAGCTCATCAGACGTGATGGGCAATGGCGTCAATATTGCGGCTCGGCTACAAACCCAGGCTGAGCCGGGCGGCATCTGCCTGTCACAAACGGTCTACGACGTGGTGAAGACTCGGCTACCTTTTAACACGGTCTATCTCGGGCCACTGCATCTTAAGAATATTCAAGAAACGGTTTCTGCGTATCACATTCCTCCCGTTCTTGCGTCGCCTTCTGCATCGTCGGCGTCTCAACAAGCCGCCCCACCGAATGCCTCTCCGCAAGCTGACCAGGGTGAGTCTCCAAATGTCAGGCATCGGGTGTCTCATTCTTCTAATGAGGCGATAGACGATGAGTTATCTCCCTCGTCTCACGGGCGCTCTGCGGATATCGAGCCAGGGCATGTCGTGCATAACCGATATCGCATTCAGCGTGTGTTGGGACAGGGAGGCTTTGGGCGCACCTACTTGGCGACTGACGCCCATCGCTTTGATGATTTCTGTGTGTTGAAGGAATTTTTGCCGCTCAATCGGTCGGATTATGTGGTGGAAAAATCTCGGGGGTTATTTGAACGTGAAGCTAAGACGCTGTACCAGATTGACCATCCCCAAATTCCACGATTCTTGGCCTGGTTTACGCACCATCAGCGGTTGTTCATCGTTCAGGAATACATTACGGGACAGACCTATTCTCAAGTGTTGCGCGATCGCCAGATGCGGGGTCAGTCCTTTACAGAATCAGAAGTGATTCAGTGGCTCAAAGATTTGCTAGTTGTTCTCACCTACATCCATGCTCGGGGCATTGTCCATCGTGATATTTCTCCAGACAACATCATGCTTCCGGCTGC
>JAYKJC010000499.1:0-4869 GCA_035285885.1 Leptolyngbyaceae cyanobacterium
TCTCGCTACGGCATTCACCCCCTTAGCCCCAGCCTTGACCAGGTGGGCGTGCTGACCCGCACCGTGAGGGATGCCAGTCTGATCGCGTCCCATCTCCTGGGGTACGATCCACAAGCCCCCAACATGCTGCCTCCAGAGGTGTTCACCCATTTAGAAAGCCTGGACATCCGAGGACGGGAGACAGCGACGCCTCCGAAGTTAGCGCTCGTCAAGACCTCGGCATGGTCGCTAGCTGATGATGAGCAGCAGCAGCAGCTCATGGCCTGTGCAGAAATCTTTGAGCAGGCAGGGGCCAGCATCGATATGATTTCGCTGCCGCTCGCCTTTCATTCGTTTCACACGACGCTAGCACAGGTGATGTTGCCTGAAGTGGCTCAGGGACTGGAAGCGGTGCGATCGCACCACCCCAATAAACTGAGCGATCGCCTCTCTGCCAAAATCGACGAGGGACGGCTAATCTCAGCGGTGGACTACTTGAAGGCGATCGCCTCTCGCACCATTTATCAAGACTATTTCAACCGACTGTTTACCTCCTACGATGCCATTCTGACCCTCGCCGTTTCGAGTACGGCACCTGCGGGATTAGACACCACAGGCGACCCCATTTTCTGTGAATTGTGGTCGTTTACGGGACTTCCGGCGATCGCCCTTCCCTCGGGTCTTAGCCCATCGGGACTGCCCCTCAGCATTCAGCTCGTGGGCGGCTATGTACAGGATCATCATCTGTTGGCGATCGCTCAGTGGTGCGAACAGTTCTTACCTCAGCTTGGGCCACCCCCGTGCGCATGACTTACAGCGCTTTGCAAGCACGTTAAGTACAGCATATGCGCTTAACCAGCTTGCACACCGCTATATTTCTTTACTTTGAGTTCACTCGTCGGGTGCAAAATTTTGTAACACGTTCAGCGCTATGCGCTTTTGCACTTAACGTGGTTGCAACCCGTTGTCATTCCTTTGTCTAACCTGATTTTTCTAACCTGAAAAGAAGGGGCACACAGGCGTACACCCTATTCCGTCATGCGTTGGAGGGGCACCCCAAACGATGAAAAATCTATTGCCAGAGCAAAACCTTAACTTATCTATTGCCAAAACTTAACGTCAACTTAACTCCTAAATAGGGGGCATCACGTAACCTAACTACTAGCTCAGTGGTCTAGATAAATTTCGCAGGCGTCCGTTTGGGGCAAGTTCTGCGTTTCAGGTGACAATTCGGTTCATAAGGAAACGTACCTCATGTCGGCAAAGGTGCTGCTGGTCATACTGGATGGATTGCGCTGGGATGTGGCGCGAACCTCGATGGGATACCTGGCTCATCTGCTGGAGTCGGAGCAATGTAGCCTGTACAGAGTGCAAGCCGAGTTGCCGACACTGTCTCGTTCCCTCTATGAGGTGCTACTTACGGGGACTCCGGTTCATGTAAATGGCATTGGCGCGAACGATGTAGTGCGATTGTCCCATCAGAAAAGTGTGTTCCATCTTGCAATGGAAGCAGGTTTGACCACTGCTGCGGCTGCCTATTCCTGGTTTAGCGAACTGTACAACGGGGTGCCCTTTGAAGCGTGGTGCGATCGCGATCAGCACCGAATTGATTTTCCTATCCAGCATGGGCGCTTCTATTGGGACGATTCTTACCCGGATTCTCATCTGTTTGTCGATGCTGAAATGCTACGGCAGGCTTACACCCCAGATTTCATGCTGGTGCATCCCATGGGCATTGATGATGCGGGGCATCGCTACGGAGCCGATACGCCGGAGTATCGCGGCAAAGTTCTAGCAACGGACAGTCTTCTGTCTCACTACATCCCTCGCTGGCGAGCGGCAGGGTACACGCTGCTCATCACCGCCGACCACGGCATGAATGCGGATGGTCAGCATGGTGGGACGTTGCCCGATGTGCGGGAGGTGCCGTTGTTCTGTGTGGGTCAGTCTTTTGCGCCAGGAACCTACCTGGAAGGGGTGTCGCAGTTGGCGATCGCCCCTCTCATCTGTCGCCTCCTGGGACTACCGTTGGCTGAGGCCATGCAGAGCATTCCCATTCCTGGATACGATTCCCAAGCCCCTGACTCCCTTTCCTCACAGTTTGACCGTTTATCCACGTTAGCTGCTTCTAATATTTCTATTCCATAAAGGAAGGCAATCGATGAAGTCCCTTTTTCGTGCTCAAAACCTTATTTCGACCATTCTTGTTTCTTCGCTCACCCTTGTAAGCTGTAGCACCCCCCAGGAGTCCACAGACTCCGGTGAAACAGCCAGCTCTGGAACCACAGAGGGAAGCTGTCCAGCCGTCACCTTAGCCGATACTCAAGGGGTAGAGGCAGGTAAGTATCCCCAGCAGTACGACTTGGCTGAATTTCAGGACGCCGCAGGTTGCGATATGGCCTTTGCTGCGAACCCCGCCATTGAAGATTTGAACAGCCAGATTGCAGGCAACGAGAAGCTTCCAGCTCTGGAAGAGCGCTTGCCAGAAGAACCTCTTGTGGTCGTGCCCTACGAAGAAATTGGCTCCTATGGTGGAGTCCTCACGGGGCTATCCAAGGCAACAGAATCCGGCACCTCCGATCTCTTATCCGTTCGCCATGTCAACCTGTTCCGCTACTCCGACGATTTGCAAACCATCGTCCCCAATGTGGCTCGTGACTTTGAATGGAACGACGACTACACGGAGTTGACGGTCTATCTTCGCGCAGGCCACAAGTGGTCAGACGGACAGCCCTTCACCGCTGAAGATGTGGCTTTCTGGTATAACAACGTGCTGGGCAACGACACCCTCTACAGCGAAGGCATTCCCGATCGCTTCTTGATTGGGGGCGAGCCAATGCAGGTCGAGGCTGTGGACGAAACAACAGTCGTATTCACCTTACCCCAGCCCAAGCCGGGTCTGACCGCACTGTTCGCCACCGACTACGCCCAGCCATTCCTGCCGCAGCACTTCCTCGGACAGTATCACCCCGATGTGGATGAGAATGCAGAAGCAAACGCCAAAGAGGCGGGATTTGAAAGCTGGGATGAAGCGTTCAACTTCTACTACGGCAGCAGTGACTGGAAAGACGTTCCTTCCCCCTTGCTGAAGGATTTAGCTAAGGCTGAGGGCATGGAGCGGGCAGTCATGCCGACGCTGGAATCCCATATTCTGATTGCTGACACGGCTGAGGGCCGGAGATTGGTGGCGAATCCTTACTTCCACCAGGTGGATACCACGGGTCAGCAACTTCCTTACATCAACGAAATTGATGAGCTTTACGTTCCTGAAAAGGAAGTACAAAACCTGAAGCTCTCGAACGGAGAAGTAGTTTACAAAACGCAGGCTGTTTTCGGGGAAGACTTACCTGTCCTTCAGCAGAATGAGGCCCAGGGCAACTACACGGTCGATGCAGTTCCCACCGTTGGAGAATCGATGGTGGTGTATTCCTTCAATGTGAACCACAAGGATGAGGGTCTGCGGGAAGTTTTCGGTGACCTGCGCTTCCGTCAGGCGGTGAGCCACGCCCTCGACCGAGAAGAGATGAACGAACTGGTGTACTTTGGCTTAGGGACTCCGGCTCAATACACCGCTGTTGACCCTAACACGGTGGACTATGTGACGGATGAGCAACGCACGTATTTGACCGACTTTGACCCAGAAAAAGCGAATGACCTGCTGGATGAGATGGGTCTAGTGGATGCCAATGGCGATGGAACGCGCGATCGCCTCGACGGTAGCCCCCTGGTGATTAACCTACAATTCTCCACTCAGGGTGGCCCCGTAAACATGCACGAGTTATTTGCCCAGTACCTCGATGATGTCGGCCTGAACGTGCAGTTGAAGGAAGTCACCTCCGATGAATATCGCGCTAGCCAGGCATCCAATGATCTCGACATCATGACCTGGACGAAGATGTACACCTCCGCGTTTCTGGCGGGATCTCGCGAGCCGTTGTTCCCACCCTTCGGTGATTACTTCAGCTTGACCAACGGCCATCTCTGGGCGAAATATATTGAGACCGACGGAGCCGAGGGCCTGGAGCCTCCTGCATGGGTTACAGAACTGGATGAGAAGTCCACTGAGTATCAAACCTACACCCTGGGAACACCTGAGTCCCAACAGTTAGGTCAGGAAATTGTGGATTTAGTGCAGTCCGACCTGCTGTTCATCGGAACCGTGGGGAACCCTGCTGAGCCGGTCTATCACCGGAATGACCTGGGGAACTTTGTCACCTTCACGGCAAAATCCTACGACTACTACTGGGCGTATCCCTATCGTCCAACCCAGTGGTTCCTGAAATAGCGTTGATTCCACCGTAGGGGCGCACGGCTGTGCGCCCCTACCTCGTTATGATTGACTCCGCCATTTGTTGTGTCCTCGTATGCCATGATCCTGTTATCTGCTTCCCCTAGCCAAAACAGCACCGCTTTCTGGCAGTTCCTGGCGACACGCCTGGTCATTTCCCTGCTGACGTTGCTTGCCGTGTCCTTCATGATCTATGCCCTGATTGAGCTGATGCCGGGGGACTACGCCGAGCGGGAATTGTTCCGCAAATATTCGGGTACAGGCGTCACCATTACCCAGGCTGAAATCGACCGGGTGCGGGCAGATCTGGGGCTTGATCGCCCCTTCCTCGTGCGCTATGGCGAATGGCTATGGAATGTGGTGACACGCCTGGATTTTGGCCCCGCCTTTCGAGTAGAAACGTCGGTCAACAGCTTGATTAAAGATAAGTTTTTCTACACCTTCGTCCTGGTGATTGGAGCCATGCTGATTTCGTACATTGTGGCGATTCCAGTGGGGATTTGGGTCGCCACCCGAAAGTCCGGCTTTGCAGATGGTGCGGTGTCCTTATTATCGTACCTGGGGTTGGCGTTGCCGAATTTTGCGATCGCCCTGGTGCTCCT
>JAYKJC010000500.1:0-3298 GCA_035285885.1 Leptolyngbyaceae cyanobacterium
ATCCCCCAACCCCTTCTCCCAGAACGGGAGAAGGGGAGCCGGAACACCTTATCTGGCTTCCCCCTCGCCCATTTTTGGGAGAGGGGGACTGAGGGGGTGAGGGCCAAGATGTGTGTACTTAGTAGCCCAACATTGGGAGAAGGGGCTAGGGGATGAGGGCGATCGCCGCTTGCTCTACACACTAAGAATTGCAGGCTTAAGTTGACACAAATAACGACCGTACACCCCTACGAAAATTCATCCCTCAAATCCAGCAACGCCTAAAGACAGCAATCAGCCGTAGAATAATTTGGTGCTAGCGTAACCCACCGAAACCGTTACTGAGTGCCCCTCAAGCGATAGTTCTGCCCGGTGGGGTTGGTTTCAAAATAGTCCTTGCACCAGTCCAAACCTCGGTCAATCAATCGCTCAAGCAACTCATCATCAAACGGGTCAAGCTGCCAAATCGTTAACATCCCCTCATCACTTGTTGCCGCCAGCGAACGTCCATCCGGACTAAAGCGAACGCGGACGATTTGACCGCTGCGTCCGTGCAGAATGCTGAGCAACACTCCGTCCATCGACCAAAACCGGATGGTTCCATCTCGACATCCCGTGGCAATCACTGTTCCACACGGGCTTACGTCCACCCCACGAACGCTGCGCTGACACTCCAGGGTACGGAGCAGCACTCCGTCCACCTGCCAAATGCATGCTGTGCGGTCGTCACTGCCTGAGATAAGATATCGACCGTCAGGCGTGAATTCAACATCAAGGACTTCATCTTCATGGCCTGCAAAGGTTCTCAGCAGAGTGCCGTCTAGGTGCCAATGTCGGAGAACTCGATTGCGGCTCCCAGCGACCAACGACTGACCATCGGGGGCAAAGCAGACCGATGTCAATCGATCCGTCTCGCTTTGGAAAATGTTCTGCAATTCTCCTTGGGTGTTCCACAGCCGCACAGTGCCGTCGTCACTGGCTGAGGCCAAGAGTAACCCATCAGGACTGAAGCAAAGCTGACGCGGCAAGCCCTGATGTCCGGTCAAAGTGGCTTTCAGTTCTCCATCACTCGTCCATAGTTTGATGGTTTTGCTGCCACCTGCCGTGGCCAGGAGATCGTCGTTGGGACTGAGGCACACATTCCAAACACCGGACGCGTGGGCGACAAAGGACTTGAGTAGAGTGCCATTTTTCTGCCAAATTTGTATGGAGTTCTTCTGCCCAGAAACCAGGAGGCGATCGCCCCTTGCGTCAAAACTCAATCCATAGGAGCCTGTTTCTCCCGTCGTGCAGCGCACCAGTTGGGGCACGTTCCAGTGCCACAGGCGTGTAACTCGCTCACCTCCCGCAGACAAAATCATCGTTCCTGTGCGATCGATGTCGAGTCCCAACACAGGGCCACTGTGTCCCGCAAGAGTCGTTTTCAAGGTGAGTTGGAATGATTTAGGGGGGTGTGAGCAGGTGGACGATTGAGGATCATTCTCGCTGACTTGAGCAGGGAGCTGTTCGTTAGGCTCTGGACAAAAATCACTGACCTGCCAAATGGAGATCAATCCATCGTGACCGACGGAGACCCAATCCTCGGTGGTGGGCATTTGCTGAATGGCTCTGACTTCGGCAGTTTGGACAACCAGGTCATGAACATAGTTCTGCTCGTAGCACCATGCTCGAATGCACCCATCGACGCTGCCAGAAACAATCCACTGACTGTCGTGACTAAAGCAGACGGTGTTGAGGGCGCGTTCGGATACTTCAATGGATTGTTGGCAGATGAAAGGGTGATCGCCCTTCAGCAACCACAGGTGAATCGTGCCGTTGCGACTCCCACTCGCCAGCCATTGACCATCTGGGCTAAAGGCTACGCACCGCTGCTCGTGCCGACCGTTGTCCAAACTGGTGATGAGCTGGCCCTCCGGTGTCCACAATTTGACTGTGCCGTCACTCCCCGCAGAAGCAAAACAATCACCCGCCGGACTAAACGCCACATGAATGACGCGATCGCCATGATCGCTCAACACCTTCAGCTCATCACCGGAACGAGACCATAGACGAACCGTGCCGTCCCAACTTCCAGAAACAAACGACTGGCCATCAGGAGCAAAGTCAACCGTCCGCACCATATTCTCATGGCCATGCAGAACGGCGAGGCAGTAACCGTTGCGCTGCCACAGGCGTAGAGTGCCGTCTCGACTGGCAGTGACAATGAGTTCTCCATCCGGACTGATGCTCACGTCTCGCACCGTGCCGTTGTGCCCTTCGAGACGATTAACCTCGCGCACCCAGTACAGCCCCTGCTGCAACGCAGCCATCACCTGTGCTCGAAGGTCGGGTAAGTTCGTTGTCCAATCCGCATCGCGAAATCTTACTCCGGCCTGCAAGGCTTCAATCAGAGCATCCAGCGGGCGATCGAGCGCAAAGAAAGCGTCCGACGACTTGCAAAAGGCGGTAATTTCATTCTGCTCTGCGGTGATGCGGCGTTTCTCCGATTCTTCGTAGAGGGTTTGCCACCGCTCTAGCTCAGCCTGCCGCTCGCGACGGCTAGCAATGATGTATGCTCGCTGGAGGTCAGACGGAGGAGGGGTTTTGCCGATGCTGTTGGCGAGCCAGAGTTCAGCATCCTCCAAATCTGCACCCCGTAACCACCCGTCGTGGCGATCGCGCCTTACCCATTCCTGCGCCTGCTGGTCTAGCTTGGCAAACATGCGATCGTAGTCCAGGTCAGCAGTAATCGCCCCTTCGAGTTTATCCAGAGCCGTGATGAAATCATCTTCCCCACAGAACGAGATGAACTGAAGCGACGACACATCCGACCGCACGGTGTCGATATCCACCTCCCGACACAGCACCGGAATCAGTTTCTTCTGTAGCGCTAACGCCTGTTCAACTTCCCAATCGCAGAAGGGAGAGGCGATCGCATCAGGACTGACCAGATAGACAAACCGAGTCGCTTGACGAATCCCACTGGTGATTTCTTCTCGCCAGGGCAGACTCGATCGAATGCCGTCCCAATCGACCCACAGGTGATGGCCTCGCCCGAGTAACGCATGGCACAGCGCTCGCACAAAAGCTTTGTCACGTCGGGAATAGGAGATGAAAACATCGGTCATAGGGAGGGCGATCGCACAGGTTGTTCAAATTATGCCCTGAGTCTTGAGCCCTGAAAAAAATATCGCAGGAATTCTCACGATTTACATCGGTCTGATGCTTCTGTCTTCTCTGAGCTGTGTTGAACCAGCACGGGCAATGATTCTTCAGCCTGGTTGAAAAGCACCATGGTTGTGCTTGAGTTTTCCTGAAATCCGATGCGTTTGTAGAATTC
>JAYKJC010000501.1:0-4542 GCA_035285885.1 Leptolyngbyaceae cyanobacterium
GAAGATCGTGCGTGCTTCCAGTTTGTTCGCCCCAGAGAATACTGACCGCTTCTTTAAACGCCGAAATATCCTGATTATTGGCGTCTTCACCTTCCCATTCGTTATCCACCTCATAGATATTTCCGAAGGCACGTTTGAGCTGCGTAACTGTCACTTTGCTCAACGTCGTTTCAGTGATGTCTTCTCCAAAATTATCTTGCAGAGCTTTAATTAACTCTCTGACCGAGACATCAGGTAATACTTTAGCTGCTAGGGCAATACGAATAGCAACTTCATCGGAAATAGGTTGAGTGATCATAGGTCCTCATGAAATGCGAACGTCTACGGTTCTCTACATCTTAGGAGATCCATTGAGGCAGCGAGGGGAGCTTATTAAGCATGTACTCAAACGCTGGAATCCCCGAAAAACAAGAATTTTACAGTTTAATTGGTCGATGGCGCGAGAATTAATATTCTTACTCTCCCCCATAGGGATAGACAGAATAAATTTCAGTTAATCTTTAAAACTTCGTACAAAATCTTTTGGTCTGCCGTGCTGGGCTGAAACCTGCCGTTCTCAATATCTCGAATCCAACTTTGGCTCTTGCCAATTTTTTCGGCCAACAGTCGTTGACTCAACTTCAGCTTTTTACGGGCACTGGTAATTACATCCTTTGAAAAATCAGATTGCGTATTTAGATTGGTCTTTCCTACTTTGCGCCGATTTCCTGATTGTTTCTTATTTTTAGAGGAAGCGGATCGCTTGACATCCCAGGTGTCAGGCAACTCAAATTGAAGAAACCGCCCATTCATGACACGCTTCCATTTGCCACGGGGAGCAGAATCCGTGAGGCGCTGTTGCTGGCTACCGTCTTCCGTCCAAAAGTTCAGGGCGTCTTCGGCATCATCCGGGAGTTCGGCCAGCTTGGCCCATAACGGTTGAATCTCAACCGGATAGCTCTCAGGATCAAAAACGGGCTTAACCCCGTAGTAATAGAGCGCTTCTAAATCATGTTCAAATGTCTTGAGTAATCGCTTTTGTAAAACACTACTGGTGTAAGCCTGGGCAATCCGCTCTTCACCGTAAGCAATGCGCATGAGCGTTTGAGTCATGATGGGCTGATCGTGACCCATTTTTGTCTTAAACAACAGCCACAGCAACATGCGAATCGCTCCTTCATGTTGCTGCCAATGGCTCATGACTTCAGGTAAGAGACATCGGGGTAAGTGACCATATTGATAATAAGCAGCTCGATTCCAATGCTCCTGCTGGTTGAGAAAGTGCTGTGCCCATTGACCTGCACGAACCCGGAACGTCAGTCCGACCAGATGCTTACAGCCCAACTCATCGTCTTCAAAATGATGATGAATGGCGACCATATGCCAGATGCGATCGCACATCATTGAAAATTCTGGAATGCGCCCCTGGCGGGGCCACTCAATGCTGGTAAAAATCGAACAGGGCTGAAGCGCCAGTTCTCGAATCAAGCTCAGCTTCTCTAATTTACTCAAGTCTTTTCGCTTATCCATCCCGAGATATTGCTCGATCTGGCGATCGCTAATCACAAATTCTTCTTCCCAAGGTTTGTCCACTCCGGTAGCGTAGGCCGAATAAAGCAGGTGAAGACAGGCCGCACGAATGTCGAGACGGGCGATCGCCGTTTCAGCCTCTGCGTACTTTAGAGGAAGAACATCACTCTCTTGTTCATGATTGTCCGCGATCCAAAATTTCAACACTCCTTGTCCGCGTTTGACGTGACGTTCGTAAAACAAAATGCCATCGGCATCAGACTGCCAGGGGAGCGATCGCCGCTGAGCCAAAAGATTACAGAGCTCCCAGATAACGATCGCAGACGCAAACGAATTATTTTTGCCATTTAGAAACAATTCAGGACTCAGAGCAGGTCGATCCTGCTTCTTATATCGTCCTTTCTTCGCCTGGAAGGGGACGGGTGAGTCCACAGGGCAGATGTTGAGACATAGCGGAGTGTCGGAATAGCCCTCACAACCATTACAGAGTGTTGGATCAATCCAATATTGCTCATCAACAATCTTGATAGCCTTGACCGGACATTGGGATAGGCATGAATCGCACTGGATACACTCACTCGTAATGGAATAGGTCATAAGAAAAAAGTATTTATACTAAGATGATGACTAGATCTAGAGGATGACCAAACTCATAGCCAAGCGCTTACAATCAGGCGCTCATAATCAGGCACTCACATCAGTCGCTTACAATCGGGCACTCACAATCAGGCAATTCTATTGAAGAGCTTCATGGAGCGTTTTCTTGATACTGACTGATCAAGATTGAGACTCATTGTATAAATTCAAATTCAACGAAAAGTAATACAGATTGCACTTTTGGAAGCGTTGTGTCAGCGTTTAATCATATTGCTGAAAACTTAATGATTTGGCTCTAAATTCATCCAAGAATATTGCGTACTTTAAGCGGTTGTTGTTAACAGATTCCGCTAATTTAAGAAGGGAGTTTAGTAGGAGTGTATATCCTGATTGGCTGACACATCTTCCTGCTTGACTGACAAAAGTTTCAATGTAGGTTGGTGTTGAGCAAAGCGTTCGCTTAGCGTCTCCGAAGGAGTTAACCCAACAGTACGAACGGTTGCGGTGGGTTACGCTAACGCTAACCCACCCTACGACGGAATGAGGGTTTCAAGAGTTTTGTCAGTCAATCAGCACATCTTCTGAAATGACTAGAAATTGAAATGACTAGAAATCGTAGATTGTGGTTGACGGAAGAAAACCCAACAATGCCGTTAAAATCTGCCTGTGTTGGGTTTCGCAGGCTCAACCGCAACCTACGGCAAAAAATCTTTTGACTACGAAATAAAATATGTTAGGCAGCCAGATGTATATCTGCTATTCCTCTACCGCCGAATCTACTCTGGAGCCTCTAGCTCCCGTTGCCGCAGGAGGCAAAGCCTCTGCTTAAGAATCATCCAACGAGGCGCTAGGAAGCAGGAATGTCAGGCGTTTGTCCGTATCCAGGGTGAATGAATGGCCGTATTAATCGCTATCTAAGAATTTGAATCTGTTGTCTCAGCCTGACGCACCCAGTGCATCAACGTCGTGTTATGGATCCCCGTCACTCGTTCAATACTCCTCAGTCCCATACCGTTACGATACATGCGCAGACAGAGGTCTTTGACATCTTCAGAATATTGCCGAGACCGATAGGAGTCTAAAAATTGGCGACCACATTGCTTGCATTGGTAGCACTGCCGTCCTTGACGATGTCCATTTTTGCGAGTTTCTAAACTGTTACACCTGGGGCATTCCATGACTTTATCTACCGACATGCTTCATTCAGCATTCAGCAGCGCAAACGTAAAAAATTACTTTAGAGAAATCAGCATTTGATCATTCTATGAATTGAAGTGTTGAAGAGGTTTACTGAATTCAATATTTGGAAAAAACACGTTATTTTTTGAGTTGAAAAGACGAATTCTTCCTTAAGAAAATCATTCAATGGATGGTTTGTATGCTTACTTACGTTGATCTGAATATGAGTTGGGTTTCGTTCCTCAACCGCAACCTACGCTATCTGAAGTTTAATGACGCCATCCTCCTTAGCCAGTCTCGGATCAGCATTCAATAAGCCATGTGATGCTTCAGGATGGTTGAGGCATCTTGAGGACGCACAAAGCTATAAGTTTCTGAACCTGGCGACACTTGAACGGTCGGGCCTTGTTTGCAGTTTTTTAGACAGCCCGTCGGCTTGATGATCACCCTCTGCCCCATGTCACCTTCGGCACTACGCGCTGCCTCCAGGCCAGCCAACGCTGCCTCCAGGGCGTGCATGATTTGGTGCGCACCCTGCTTGTAACACTTCCCTTTTGTACAAACTTTGAGCGTACAGACGGTGGGCTTGGGAGTGACGGTCGTGCCTTCAGGCAGCTCGCCAGAATCAGCAGGATCTGCAGAATCAGCTTTTGCAGAATCAACTTTTGCAAAACTATCGAATGGGACGGCACGTTCATCCTCTGCGCCGATATCCTTTGCAGGTACGATCATCAGGGCTTTGAGAGAGTCCTTCTTGGGACGCACCCATGCCTGAAGCATCATTCCTGGCTGTAATTTACCCGAAAGGGTATCGCTAATCGGCTTAGACAGTTTGATGAGCAGTTCTTCATCATTCTGCTGGATCTGTAGATATTTCAGGCGTCCCTTAGAAGACGGAATGCCACCAATATATTGACCTCGAATGACGCGAATATCGTTAGAGATGCCGCTCCCCACCGTATAGGAGGATGAATCGAACGCAGATAGGCTTTCTGATGAGGTTCGTGAATAGCTCATTGATTAGACTCCCCAGCATGCATTAAGCCACTCGACCTGCTCATCGCGAGGAGCTGTCGTTTGTTTCATCACGCTCCAGAGTTGAATTGCCGCCAGAGTATCTTGAACCGAAACCCTCAGAGGTTGCCCCGTATCGCATGAGCAGGGAATGGAGAGTTCCAGAAGACGATAGTAAATGTCCCATCGGATGACGGGATCAACCTGAATAGGTTCACTAAATTCGTGAGATGACGTGGTGTA
>JAYKJC010000502.1:0-5742 GCA_035285885.1 Leptolyngbyaceae cyanobacterium
CCCTCAGAGGTTGCCCCGTATCGCATGAGCAGGGAATGGAGAGTTCCAGAAGACGATAGTAAATGTCCCATCGGATGACGGGATCAACCTGAATAGGTTCACTAAATTCGTGAGATGACGTGGTGTACTCCATGATAGTTTCCTCGATATTGCAATAAGTACGTTGATAATGATGAGTATGTTCTTAAATGATGGATTCGGTAAATGTGAAATGTAATCAATCAGATAATAATCAATCAGATAATATATAAAGCGCTATGCGTGTTAGCTAAGTACAGGTGTGTGGGGCGAAACGCGGTTGCAAGCCGCTACAAGAAAGGCGGGAAGATCGATCATCCTCCCGCCTAGAGAGAGGGATAATGCTAAACGGGTTAGTGACTACCGTTGTTCACAAATGCCAGGGTGAGGCTGTCGTGAGCCAGAAAATGACTATTGTGGAAGGCTCGGTCTTCGGTTTTCAGTAAGATTTCCTCATAAAGGTGACGGGTGGCGCGATCGCCCAAACTCTCAGCCTGAGCCGACAGGCGACGGAGCACGTCGATCACTGCTTGTTCTGCCGACAGATCATTCTCAATCATCTGTCGAGAAGAAAAGACTCCATCGGGTTCGGGGGTAAAACAGCATAGTTCTGCCAATCGGGCAAAGCTGTTCACCGGAACACCACCCAACCCATCTAATCGTTCTGCCACCTCATGAACGTGGCCGCGAACCGCATCTGCACTGTCTTGAAACCAGTCGTGAATCATGTAGAATTCACTTCCTTGAGCGACAAAATGATGCTTTTGATATTGCAGATAGAGGGCTTGGAAACTGGCGAGTATGGTATTGAGTCCTTCGCAGACGGGGGTCGTGACGGTGGTCTCTAGATTGACAGGATTAGGATGAATCTCACCCCAAGCTTGCACAAGGTTTTCAGTTACGGTCATAGGAGCCTCCAAGGGCGTAGTAGTAGAGCAAAAATGCCAGTGGCATTGGTGTTGGCAGCGGGCTGAGGGGCCAGCGTTAAATGCCCTTTGGCGTTTCGCTTGAGGGCAACGGTGTCACCCACGCGCAATGTCCGCAGGGCGGGATGGTCTGCGTCAGACCAGAAACCGAGCAACGAGCCATCCATCGTTTTGAACACCGCATACATGCGATCGCCCAAATCGGTAGCGCGGACTGTCAGTGAGGTAACTTGTGCGTCTATCAGTGCAGTGTAGGCGAAGTGCTTGGATGACTGTGAAACGACCATACTCGGTTTCTCCTTTCAAATCATTCAACGGAGTGACAATGATGCAAACCTTTCTGAGAAAAATTTCTACTAAAACTCTCGCGTATGAGCATGATGCAACAGTGGTGTTAAAAGTGATGTGGGATAAAGCTTTGAAGTTTAAATGAATTTAAGGTGGAAAATTCAATTTGAGGAATCTAACTTGAAGAATTCAAGTAGGACAAAGTCTTCTTCAGTGATTCCTCTTTTTAGAATTCTTTTCTTAGAACTCAGGTTCTTTAATGCAGATTCTTTGAATGATTCGGCTTCAATAAATAGCCAAAATAGAGTAAGAAGCATTACAGACGAAAATACTTGGGACTGATTCTCAAAAATACTTATCTTCTTTAACTGTATGCCTGATGAAAATTTTTGTCAATAATTTATCGATAGAAATCGTGGAATTGATGGAGTAGGCTACTAGTTGATTACATCGTTCTCTCGGTCTATGGCTTGTAGGTCTCTGGTTTGCGGTTAACTGGCTTGCAGCAACCTTTCTCGCTGGGGCTGTATACAGTCCGAACAGGTCTGTTGAAGTTGCTTCATGTGGTCAAAGAGTTGCCAGCAGTAAGACTCAGGCAGTCCACAGGCGATCGCCCCCCGCATAACCACATCGAAATACCAATCATTCGGCGCAAGCTCAACGGGTAACTTATCGATGACTGCGTATGTCAAAACATTCGAGAAGGACGTTCCCTGGCATTCAACAGAAACAAATTCGTGACGGTAGTATCCCAAATCCACGCCTTCTCGCTTGTCAAGGGCTGGTTTAACCCGATGGGGCAACTGATACAACACCCCATACACTGCATGTTTTGTATCTGGAACGATGTCGAGTGCCCCGCAGTGACGCCGTTTTGAATAGTGATAAAAGCCCAGTCGGTAGTCTCTGAGCGTTGCCGCACCGATGACATACCCTTGCATACTCTCACCGAGCGATCGCTTCAAATCAACGGGACACATGCATGATCCATAGGCAAAGTAGTAAAACATTGCAGTGCTCCAGGATGACGTTAGGCGAGGCGTTTTGCCTCAACGGTTTGCGGCAACTTGATGGGGTCAGTAAGACCTGCAACTGACAGTTCCCATCCATTCGACAAAGTAAAAATTTGATTCTCTCCCTCCACGGTTTGGCTGACGACTTCTTCTTCTAAGTCTTTTTTAGCGACATAGACTAACAGTTGCCCTTTTGCATTTTCTCGTAGCATCACTTTCATGTGCAGTACCTCTGTGTGTGATTTTTATCAGCGGATGAGTATGTTTAAAGTGAGTCTATCTCTTTAATTGATGGGTAAGTGCGGGCAGAGTGCCCACATTTACCCATAAACACACTTAAGTCCTTTCATTGATTCCTTTCTTACTTATCGATTGACTGTTGAGCGTGAATCAAACTCAAGAGTTCTTCATCGGTCAGGCTGCGTTTGGCCTGGGTTGACCAGCTTCGCACAGCAGCAAGCACTGAATCTGAATCCCGTGCATTCAGAATGATGCCATGCCGTGCGAGCACGCTCTGGAGGAGATGTCGTCCAGAATGTTTGCCTACGACCAGGCGGCGTTGCCAGCCGACTTCCTCGGGCTTAAAGGGCTCGTAGGTTGACGGATCGTTCAGGACGCCGTGGGCATGGATGCCAGATTCGTGGGCAAAGGTATTCTCTCCAACGACAGCTTTCCACGGGGGAACCGGGCAGTTGGAAGCGTGAGCCACCAGCCGTGACAGTTCTAACAGGTGTTTGGTGTCGATGTTGGGGTGAATGCCATAAATGCGCTTGAGCGCCATGACGACTTCTTCTAAGGCGGCATTGCCCGCACGCTCGCCCAATCCGTTGACGGTGGTGTTGACCGATGTGGCTCCAGCCCGGATTCCGGCGATCGCATTCGCGGTAGCCATACCCAGGTCATTATGGGTGTGCATTTCTACCGGAATATCGAGATTCGTCACCAACTGCCGGACTTTCTCATAGGTCATCATCGGGTCAAGAATGCCGACGGTGTCACAAAAACGGAACCGAGAGGCTCCCCATTCTTGGGCATATTGAGCCGCATCGAGTAAAAACAGGTCATCTGCGCGAGAAGAATCTTCGCCTCCCACAGAGACCCAGAGACCGTGGTCGATGGCAAAGGTGAGCGCATTCCGCAGCTTTTCTAGCATCCGCTGCCATTGGCCGTGAAATTTAGCGTTAATTTGAATGTCAGACACGGGGATGGAGATGTGCACTCGGGTCAGTCCACAGGCGACGGACGCCTGCACGTCAGAAATGACGGCACGGTTCCAACCCGTGAGTTTGGCACGAAGCCCCAGGCGGGCAATTTGGGCGATCGCCTCCGCTTCTTCTTGCCCCATCGCTGGAATGCCGACTTCCAGTTCATGGACACCCACATCGTCGAGGAATTTGGCGATCGCCACCTTCTCATCAATGCCAAAAGCAACACCAGCAGCTTGTTCGCCATCACGGAGGGTGGTTTCGTGAATTTGAATCGGACAAGGAACCTGGGAAACACCATCATCTGATGACGCTGCACAACAGTCCTTTAAATCAGTGTGAATCGGAGGCGTGAATGCAATATTCATGATGGGGTCTCCATGAAAGGGCATTGTAGCCCTACGGGTTAACGGTTGAGCATGTTTTTCCCGTTGTGCGGGGTACTTGTCTAGCGTGGGCAGTTTCTACCCCCCTCCATCCCCCCTTGGTCAGGAAGAAGCTTAGTTCTCCTCCTTGGTAAGGGGGAGTTAGAAGGGGTTTACAGTGAACGCTAAACACCTACACAGCGGGGAAAACATGCCGATTTAATGTCCTAACGCAAAGGCGTAAAGCTAATGATGGGAAAGGGATACGAAGGGAAAAGGGCACGAATGGGGGCAAGGTCGGTTATTCCTGCTCTGTATGAGGCTTAAGTTCGTCTACCTTAAGCTTGAGTAACTTATTCAGAACCGCAGCATACATAAAAGTAAAGAAGCAGGTCAGTGAAAGAGCGGTAAATGTAGCGAACATAGCGAACCTCCTATTGCAATGAGTCATGTGAATTGAGAATTTGAGATCAGGGTGTCTCTGTGTAGTGAATGACCGGACACCCCGTGGCCTGATATTCGAGCCAATCGAAAATTTGGCTCAGTTGATCAATCGTAATCAGGCCATATTTCCATAGAAGGATGGAGAGGGGGCCGTTACCTAAGTCTGGGTCACGCAGGATGACTGAAATCTCAGGGTCAGATAATGCCAAGTCCTTCTTTAAGAACTGAATAAACCGGGGGGTATTGTAATTGGGCGGCATATGGGGCCTCCTGTGGGTGGATGTGAGACAGGCAGATGACAATAACCATACTCAGACTTGGAACGATCAGACTGGAAGTGATTTCTCTGCGCGATTTGACCTCCATCAAATACCTAACATTGCACAACCTAAAGTGACATCAGAAACTTCACCTGTTCTTCAAGCTCTTCAATCCGATCTAAGAGTTGTCGGGTGAGGGTAGCTTGAGCATCGGGGAGTTGGGCATGGTCGAGGGGGCAGTTTGGCGCGTTCGATCGGCAGATATTTCGGCCTGGGACCCCCACGGCTGTGCAGTTTGTGGGCACATGCCGGAGCACAATCGATCCGGCACCCACACGGGCATTGTCTCCAATGTGGATATTACCTAAGACTTTAGCTCCGGCTCCAATGACCACTCGATTGCCGACAGTTGGATGCCGTTTGCCTGTTTCCTTACCTGTGCCACCGAGTGTGACGCCCTGATAAATCAGGGTATAGTCTCCCACGATCGCCGTTTCACCAATCACAACGCCCATCCCGTGGTCAATGAATACACCTTTGCCCAGCGTTGCACCGGGGTGAATCTCAATTCCTGTAAGAAATCGAGTCAGGTGAGACATAAACCGAGGGAAAAACGGAACGTGACGATGGTGCAGCCAGTGGGCGAACCGATGACTGGCGATCGCATGAAGACCAGGATAGCAGAGCAACACTTCGAGCCAGTTGCGGGCGGCGGGGTCACGCTCAAAGATGATGGTGAAATCGGTGACGAGCGGTATCTGTTGGAGGGTCTGGTCGAATGTCTGTTGGAGCGATCGCCACAGGGAGGGCTTCTTTTTATCTTGGCTACGCTTTGAGTGAACTTTGGGGGGTGTTGTCTCGGCGCAAACCGGACAATGTCCAGCAGGGGCTGAACTTGAGCGAGTGGGCAGCGGCGAACGATTTGAGATAGTGAGGGGCTGTTGCATGGCTCTGCACAGGTAAAGCGGTTGAGTTGTTCTGCTTATACCAAGTGCTATCGACATGGATGGGTAGAATCACGCCGATTTCATTACTAAAACTATTAGAGGTGTACTCACGCCTGAATCCCTTGAATACTGGGGTGTAAAACTTTTTTAAGGGACGGGGAGCGGGTATTTTTAGAAAAGGGTACGGGTAATTCTCCCCAACAGGGACTTGAATTCATGTACTCAGGTTCAAGCCCTTGGAGAACAAAGGGTGTAGACGTTTCCTAAGAAAGAAAT
>JAYKJC010000503.1:0-5599 GCA_035285885.1 Leptolyngbyaceae cyanobacterium
ACCCGATTGGAGCGGACTGAACAGAGATCTTGGTGGAGATATAGAGGTAAGTAGCAGCCGCTCAATCGGAACGTTAGATTGCTGTTTAGACTTGTATTCGATAATAGCGATTTGGGTTTTCTTCAAAATAAACAGGCATCATAGAAACTCTACTCTGCCAGCCATTTCTTTGGGTTCTACATATTCCCAAATCAAGACTAAAGCACTGACGATCTCACCGATGGAACGCCTGCCCTGTTGACAGTAAGCAATGCCTGCATGAGAAAGATTAGCGTGATGTAAACGAAGAAAATCATCGTCTTGAGAAAAGATAACTCGTTGCTGCGACTGAGCAAAGGCTAGTTGTTCCTCATCGGAGGCACCCATGAGATTTTGTTCGGGTGTTGTGGTCATGTCGATGCCTCTTCTTCGTAAACCCTCTGCTACAGCAGATTAAATTTCATCTAGATGAAATTTAATCTGCTCCGTCATGACGGTCTTGAAGTTTCTGCTTCAAGATGGATGGAGTTTTTGCAGACATCTGCCTACCCAGTGCTTCGCTTGCTTGAATATCTTGGCGAATGTCATCGAAATGATCGTAGTAGTAAGCGAGAGCAGCGTGAACGTCGGCTAGGGTAATGCTGGGGTAGTGGTAAACAATCTCATTGGGGGACATCTTGAGATGTTCGTACCAGATGACAATATCTTGAACCCGGATGCGATGCCCCGCAATACGTGGCTTTCCACCACAGATGCCAGGAGTGATTTGAATATGATCCGAAATTATCGTTGTCATAGAGTTACTCTGATTGAATCACAGCGAATTCATCTAGATACATCCAGTTTAATCAAAAGCGCTGAGTTAAATAATAGGTTTTTCGTTTTCAAGTAACATTTCAACAACTTCTTGAAGATTCGTGTGTAATTCATCTATGGTTTCACCTTGAGAATGCGCTCCAGGAAATCCAGGAATGTACCCAACATACAGCTGTGTATCGATATCTTGTTCAATAATGGCTGTGAATGTTTTCATGAGAACCTACAAAAATAACGACAATGAGCAGAATAAAGGCAAACAAAAAAGGGAGAACGATATGCTCTCCCTTAAACCTATGCTCAACTATTTAAGCCGTCTACTTTTTCGTTAGCTGCGTCAACACTTGGTTCGATCGCTCAACGAAGGTTTTCATTTCGTCGGGGCCAAAGCTCTTTTGTCCCATGAGTGCCAGGTCATAAATATGATGACAGAGCATTTTCGCCATTTGTGCTGAGGGCGACTCTCCACCGTCATCCGTGACGATCGCCCCCTGGTTTAACTCCAGCAAGTTCTGCACGAGTGGATGAGCAGTGTTGACCATCAGAATGTGCTCATCGGGGAACTCCATGTTGGTTTGCTGGCTCATCATCGCAGTCATGTCGCGGATGCGGCGCATAGCTTCGGGCAGCAGCACCATCGCAGGAGGCGTGGATGGGTCGTCAGACTTGAGCGCCTGAGTTTTGATGTCGAGCTTGGGCTTATCCAAGGCTTTCTCAAACAGCTCTTTGATAGTTTCGCTACGGGTCTTGTTGGTGGTGGGGTCAACGATTTCCTGTTCCTGATCTTTATCGACCAGCGTGTCGTCTAGTTCCGCATCCACACGGGAGAACCTGACATCGGTGTATTCCCGCTCCAGGAAACTGATGAAGTGGGTGTCGATGAAGGAATCCAAGAACAGCACTTCCAAGCCCTGGCTCTTGTGCAGCTCCACATATGTGGCCTGAGCGGAGGGATCGTTGCAGTAGAACACACGATTTTCGTGCTTGTCCTTATTGCGCTCCAGGTATTCCTTCAGGGTAGTGTAGGAAAAGCCCTTCTCATCGGTCACTGCGGCGGGATTAGAGGATGAAACATCTGCCCAGGCATCGTCTCCCTCCGTCTGAACTTCGACTTTTGCAGTCTCTGTGTCAGAGCCCAGCTTTGCCGTGGTGCGATAGATAAGAATGTCTTCGACCTGCTTCTTGAACTTATCGTCGTTGAGGGTGCCAAACTTAACGAAGGTGCCCAGGTCTTGCCAGCTCTTGATGTATTGCTGACGGTCATCTCGATACAGTTCTTTGAGGCGATCGCCCACTTTCTTGGCAATATAGTTCGCAATTTGCCGTACCGTGCGATCGTTCTGCAAGAAGCTACGGGAAACGTTTAGGGGAATATCTACGCTGTCAATCACCCCTTGCAGAGGCAGCAAGAATTTTGGAATCACTTCCTCACAGTTCTCGCTGACAAACACCTGATTGCAGTACAGCTTGATGTGTCCCTTGGTCACGTCCAGATCAGGGCGTAGTTTGGGGAAGTAGAGAATTCCGTTGACCACAAAGGGATAGTCGGTGTTCAGGTGGACCCAGAGTAGGGGCTCTTCTTGGAAGGGATAGAGGTAGTTGTAAAACTCTTTGTAGTCGTCCTCCGACAATTCAGTGGGCGACTGCTTCCAGGGTGCAATTTGCTTATTGACCTGTTCGTAGGTTACCGCAGTCGTGTCAACGGCTTCCTCGGCCTCTTCGCCTTCTTTGGGGGGAGTTGGAGGCTTTGCCGCTGCCATTTTGATGGGGAATGGCATGAAGTCGCAGTAGGTGCGAACGAGCTGACGAATGCGAGCCTCTTCCAGGTACTCCGTTTCATCATCCATCAGATGGAGGGTGATAGTTGTGCCGCGCTCGGTTCGCTCTGAGTCGCTGAGTTCAAATTGAGTGGAACCGTCGCAACTCCAGTGAACTGCCGTCGCACCGTCTTGATAGGACAGCGTGTCAATTTCGACCTGCTTCGACACCATGAAGGACGAGTAGAACCCGAGACCAAAGTGCCCGATGATGGCATCATCACCGCTGTTCTTATACTTCTCGACAAATTCTTCTGCGCTGGAGAATGCCACCTGATTGATGTATTTCTTCACCTCGTCGGCGGTCATGCCGAGTCCGTTATCTGAAATGGAGAGTGTCTTGTTCTCCTTATCGATCGAAATAATGATTTCGGGATCACCCACAGCCCCAGAAAACTCACCTGTACGAGACAACATGGTGAGCTTTTTGATGGCGTCAACGGCGTTTGAGACTAGCTCCCGCAAAAAGATTTCGTGGTCAGAATAGAGCCATTTCTTGATGATTGGAAAGATATTCTCAGTATGGATACTGATGTTGCCTTGCTCTAGAACAGTTGCCATAATTTCCTATCAGATGCTGTCGTGTCGATGTTTATGTCGGCGATGTGCATTCCTGACAGAGCGTCACTCCGTCAAGAACATAGGGATTGAACAATTACAAATTAGTTTAATCATCCGTATTTTGGCGGATGGACGGAAATCAGAGCAGTAGGGAACCCCCCAAAAGGCCATTCGGATTCCCCTACCTACAGCGCTATGCGCGTTGGTGAAGTACAGGTGTGCGGGGAGCAGTGCTCCCCACACACCTGTTTTTGTGCTTAATGCGGTTGTCAACCGCTACAAGTAGCCCAAACACCGGATAGCTGAGGATTAGGGGGCGAGGCGGGTTCTGCTCCATCCATTCTCTGTTTTGGTATAGCAGAGGCGATCGTGGAGGCGACTCGATCGCCCTTGCCAAAATTCCATCCGGTCGGGCACGAGTCGAAAACCTCCCCAGTGGGGCGGGCGGGGAATGTCCTCCGTCTCTCCGTATTTCTCCTCAAACTCTGCTTGCTGGTCTTCTAGCACCTGCCGATTCTCAATTACCTGACTTTGCGGAGAGGCCCAAGCCCCCAGTCGGCTTCCTTTTGGACGCCGCTCAAAATAGTCATCCGATTCCTCAGGGGTGAGTCGCTCCACGGTGCCTTCAATGCGGACTTGACGCTCCAGCGGTTCCCACCAAAACACAATCGCTCCATAGGGATGATTCTCCAACTCTGTCCCTTTGCGGCTGGTGTAGTTGGTAAAAAACTTAAATCCCTTATGGTCAAAGCCTTTTAGCAGAACGATACGGGCGGATGGGCGTCCATCGGCCCCCACTGTTGCCAGGGTCATGCCGTTGGGCTCAGATACTTTTGCGTCGAGAACGTCTTTCCACCAGCGCTCAAATTGCTCAACGGGATCGGCACTCGCGTCTGATTCTTCTAACGTGCTGACTCGGTAATCACGGCGCAAGTCGGCCACATTGACGGCAAAGGATAGGTCAGAAGAGGACTGGTCAGAAGAGGACTGGTTAGAAGAAGGGAGCTGAGATGAACGTGAAGTCATAGGCATTGAAAGATGAAAAAGTGGCACTGAGATTAGTTACTGAAGTGTATTGGCTCGTGGAGCAATGATGTGGAAGGTGAGTGGGGCGATCGCCCCCCAATTCCCCCCGACTTAACAAACGCTCATAGAAGCGACATCCTCAACCCAGAACAGTGTTTCTGTCATTTAAATTACGGGCAAAATCGTTAAATATGAGACAGTAATTATTTTAAAATGTGGAGAAAGTGTTAAGCAATGCTGACTTTTTCGAACATTTCACTCTACGTACGGGGTAGGCGAAACCAGCGATGACATTCTCTATTGTGGCGTGGGATCCGATAACTGGCATGACGGGTGTTGCTGTGGCAACGAAGCATCTCGCTGTGGGCGCGCTTGTGCCCCACGCGAAAGCTGGCATTGGGGCGATCGCCACTCAGGCACAAACGAATCCATTGCTGGGCATTCGCGGACTTCACATTCTCGAAACACGAACCGCAACCGAACGACTGCATCACGAAGATCCGGCGGATGCCGTGATTGACATTCTGCTGCGAGATGATGATCAGCGCGACGAACGGCAAGTTCACCTGGTAGATCACAACGGACACACCGCTGCGTGGACGGGGCAGAACTGTGTCGATTGGGCCGGACACTTCACCTTCCAGAATTTCTCAGTGGCAGGCAATATGCTTGTCGGAAAAGAGACGCTGCTGGCCATGGCCGACACCTATCAATACGCCCAACAAGAAGAATTTTGCGATCGCCTCATTCGTGCCCTCGAAGCCGGAGAAGCAGCTGGTGGAGACAAGCGAGGTCGCCAATCTGCCGCTCTCTATGTGATGCACACTGAGTCTTATCCCCATCTCGATCTGCGGGTGGATCATCACGACAACCCCATTGCCGCACTCCGATATCTCTTTGACGAGTCGCGTAAAGATTACTACCAGTCCTTCCGTCGCTCCATGCCCTCCGCTCAGCCCAAGCTTCAGGTGCCTCAGCCTGCCTGGGTTGGGGAAGCGGTTTGAATCGTGCAAAGCGGTCATACACGGCATCAATCTCCACGGGTTTGAAGGGCTTCCTTCTGACGGAACATACCTGTCATCTGAATTCCTGTGATGAGCAGGACAACCAATCCAATGCCTACGGAAAGAACATACAGCGGTTTCAGCGTGTTGCCGAGGTATCGCCCTTCATGGAGAGTCATCAGCAGGGATGCCTGGGATTGAGAGAGGCCAAACCAGGCATTCCCGAGACGATAGGCGATACCTGTCACAGCACTGACGAGCAGAGGCAGACAGGCGATCGCCCCAACGAGCCGATGAACCCAGCGTTGATTTCGCTTGATTTTTGCCTTAGCAGATCGTTTTTTAACCATCGTCAGCCCGGTGACAATCAGACCGACTAAGCCCAGACCCATCAAC
>JAYKJC010000504.1:0-5530 GCA_035285885.1 Leptolyngbyaceae cyanobacterium
AGGTGACGCCTGCGAGCTGAATGCCTTGCGATCGCAACACCAGTCGGTCAAACTTCGCGTTCTGCAACACCTTGGGATGCTGATCACTTTCGAGAATCGGCTTGAGCGCGTCTAGCACCTGAGCACACTTCAAATACTTGCCCACCGTATGTCCCGTCGGAATGTAGGCCACGTCGCTGGGGCGATCGCCCCAACAGCACCCCAAGCCCACCAGCTTCGCATCTCGCGGTTCTAACGCCGTAGTTTCCGTATCCCAGGCCACCAGGCGATCGGTGCAGGTCTTCAGATGCTCCACCAGTTGGGTCAACTGTTCCTGGGTTTGGATGATTTGAGGCTCCACCTTCACCGGAACCAACCGCTCACTCTCAGCAGTATCTTCTGGACTGAAGAACCACGTATCTTCATCGTCAAACTCAGGCACATCGGCCCTAGAAGACGCAGGCGAAGAAGACGCAGATTTAGAAGAAGAAGACGCAGGCGACAGTTCGGCCAATTCAGCCTCATCCACCTCTCCGCCAAACATTTTCTGGAACTTTGGAAGCTGCTTGAGGAACTGATACAGCTCCAGCTTTTGCAACAGCGGGGAGAGGGCATCTGCGTCAAATCCCTCTAGCTTGCAATGGTCAAGCTCCACATCCAGCGGAACGCCCAGATGAATTTGCGCCATGTATTGAGAATGGCGGGCGTCTTCTTTTCCCTCCTTGAGTTTCTTCTGGGTAGCCCCTTTGATTTTCTCAAGGGACTCATAGATGCCTTCAAGGGTCTTGTATTCTGAAAGCAGCTTGGCGGCTGTTTTTGCGCCGATGCCTTTGACGCCAGGAATGTTGTCAGATGAGTCTCCACAGAGGGCTTTGTAGTCCACCACCTGATCGGCGGTCACCCCCAGCTTTTCGATCACCTGTTCTTCTCTAACTTCCATCGCACCCGCACTGCTGCGAGGCCCAAAAGCACTGCTGAGATAGAGAACAGAAATGCCTTTCTCATCATTGACCAACTGATAGAGGTCGCGATCGCCACTGAGAATCTTGACCCGATAGCCCGCTTCGCTTGCTTGCTTGGCTAAGGTGCCGATCACATCATCGGCCTCATACCCCGGTGAGGTGACAACAGGGAGATTGAACCCCTTGAGAACGTCCTGCAAATTCTTTAGATCGGGCAAGAAATCTTCTGGAGCCTCCTGCCGACCCGCTTTGTAGGAATCGTCTGCGTCGTGGCGAAAGGTTGGGCCATCCAGGTCAAAGGCCACAGCCACATAACAGGGCTGCTCGGCCTCCATCATGTCAAGGAGCGATCGCAAGAACCCGTAGGACACGCTGGTCGGAATCCCGGTAGACGTGCGCAGTCCCCCATCGCGCCCCTTAGCATGGGCATAGTAGGAGCGGAACGCCAGCGAATGGCCATCCACCAGAATGAACAACGGAGCATCTACAGGAAGTTGAGAGGACGCGGTAGCCATAGAGCGATGTACGAACAGGAGCAATAAGAGGGTGGAACAGAGCGAAGGACAACAGACTCATTTCGAGCCGTACATGACTTTAACGATAATGCATTGATTCTGTCGAGGCTGGGCTTCGATTCCTGTGACATATCGTGATGAGGCAGAGCCTAACGAGGTAAGACGAGGCGAGAACTTACTGAAACACTTCTTCCAGTTGGTGTTGCTCCCAGAGTTTTTGGTACAGTCCGCCTTGAGCCAGCAGTTCGCTATGGGTTCCGATTTGCACGATGCGCCCTTCCTCCATCACAAAAATGCGGTCAGCCGACGCGGCTGCCGACATTTGGTGAGAAATGAAGATCACTGTTTTCTGGGCGGTGCCCCCGGACAGGTGATCCAGAATCGCCGTTGCCGTCTGATTGTCAACGCTAGACAGGGCATCATCGAGAATCAAAATCGGGGCATCCACCAGCAAGGCCCGTGCCAATGAGGTGCGCTGACGTTGCCCGCCGGACAGGGTAATGCCCCGTTCTCCCACGAGGGTGTCGTATTGACGGGGAAAGTTCAGAATTTCAGGATGAATTTGAGCTTGCTTTGACGCATATTCAACCTCTGGCTGATCAATCAACGGTTCGCCATAGCGGATGTTGTCGCGGATGGTGTTGCTAAACAAAAAGCTGTCTTGAGGGACATAGGCGATCGCCCGCCGCAGGTCTTGGAGCCGAATCTGAGTAATGTCCTGTCCATCCACAAAGAGCTGGCCCGGTTGAATGTCGAGCAGATGAGGCAGCGCATTCGCCAGCGTGGACTTGCCCGAGCCAATCGGCCCAACAACGGCAACAGTCTCTCCCGGCTCGATAGTGAAGCTGACGTCATCAAGAGCAGGTCTGGAGATTCCCGGATAGGTATAGCTCAGGTGATGAGCTTCTAGCCGTCCCCGGACAGAATCATGGGGGAGAGCGATCGCCCGCTCGTCATCTTGAATGGCAGGTTCAACCGAGAGAATGGCTTCAATCCGGTCGAGGCTCACTTCACCCCGCTGATAGGCCGTAATCGTGAACCCTAACAGCGCCGTGGGAAAGACAAGTAGCTGAACGTAGAGCAGCATCTGGACAAACCCACCAATGGTAATTTCACCGTTGGCGATCGCCCGAGCCCCCAACGCCATCACAATTAAAATACTGATGCTGGCCAATCCTCCCAAGAGCGGGAACAGGGTGTTCCTGGTTTTACCCAACGCTAAATTTGCCGTGAGAAGCTGTTGGTTCAGGGTGCGAAATGCCCGCCGCTCGTTTTGCTCTTGCCCATAGATTTTGATCAGCGAGATGCCGCTCATGTCCTCTTGAATCAAATCGCTCACATTCGCATTCTCTTCTTGAACGCGAAGCTGTTCATTGCGCAGGGTTTCACTAAATAACTTGACAAGGAAAAACATCACCGGATAAATCGCCAGGGAGGCGACGGTCAACCGACCGCTAATCCGCAGCATCGACGGCAGCGTCAGCGCATAGGCAAAAATCGTATTCGCCAAACTTAACACCGCAAACCCCAACAGCCTGCGAATATTATCCACATCACTCGTGGCTCGGCTAATCAGTTCCCCAGGGGTGGTGCGCCCAAAATAGGCGGGCTCTAGCGTCAGCAAGTGCTGAAAGATTTTCTGCTTCAGGTCAAACTCCACCTGACGCCCCACGCCGAAAATGAGGATTCGAGAAGTCATCCGAACGACCCACATGAGGGAGGCAAACACAATGGTCAGCACCGCATAGCGAGTCACCTCCGCGAAACGGAACGTCGTCTCCAGCGTATTAATGCCTTCTTTAATCAGCTCTGGAATATAGACATTGATCGCATTGACAATCAGCAGTGCCCCAATGCCAATGACGGTATTTCTTCGATAGGGCCGTAGATATTCTCCGAGCTTTTGCAGCCGAGACTGAGCCATGAGCAAACCTGAGAGATGACGAACATTGAACCAACTGAAAAAGTAGCCTGAATAACAAATGATGTGATTCAGCCTCTCCCATCCTAGTGCCTTTTTCGGTCGCGGTACGACTTGGCAACGTTTACAAAGAAAAGAGGACGTTGGGGTATATGTTTAGCGGTCTCTAATTTCTGGTTCCCTGTCTCTGGCAGGGAACCGTTGCAGGAGCCTCTGGCTCCAATTTGAACGGGAGCCAGAGGCTCTCGCGGGCATTCCCAGCGAGACGCTGGGAACAAGGAATACGCTAAATAAGTACGACGCGCGCCCAACGTCTTTTGCACTTAGAGCCTTTTGCACTTAGAGAAGATTGCCAAGGCGAGCAGTGGGATCTCTGGCCTAAAGCCCCAGAGGATTAATCAGCCACCCTCGGAGGAAATAGTAAATGGTCGCCAAATATTCCTCGATTAAACGAGTGGATAACATTAGGGCTTCAACCCGAGGAACCAAATCCCCGATTCTCACCAGTAAATCCTCCCCCTCAATTTGGAACCCATAAAAGTTGGTTGGAGCCGCAATCACGTTGTCATCTAAGATATTGAGTTCTCTTGCGAAGGCGGCGCGTGCCCGCCGAATTTTGAGTGCAGGAGCCACCAGAATCACCTGATATCCCGTTTCCTCAAGGCCCTGTTCGGCCACAAATTCTCTAACGGCCACCGCACTACTACGGATATCGCGTCCTTCTAAATCCACCTCAACCCGTTCGGGGGAGACGCCTCCTTGGGCCAAGATCGCTCTCACATCCGCCGGAATATCCTTCCCTGGAATATCCAGCTGTCGCCCCGGCGTCACCACCACGAATGGCGTTCCTCCCTTGCTTTGCTCTTCTACGTATAAGTCTCCGGCTTTTCTCAGTCGCGAGACAAAGATATCGTCAAAGCCATCTTCTGGATTACTCGACTGGGGATCACCGCCGTAGGCTGGAACGGCAGGATTAAAGCCATCCCCCACGACAGCGATGATTTCCGCTGGTTCTGCGCTGTCGGTGCGAGCGGAGAGTTGGGAGGCAACGGTTTGGGTCTGTTGGGTCAGCCAATAGACAAAAATGGGGGTGCTAAACACCAATAGAACGATCAACGCCCACATCACTAGATTGCCTTGCACTTCTTTTGCCCCTTTGCGAAGCGCCATCGCCAGCAAGACAATCGACAGTCCCAGAGGCTTGAGGGGGAACGACAAAATTTCCCACACTGACCCGATGATGCGATCGGTGGGGTCTTGAAACGCAAGGACAAAGAACAACACCAGCACGAACCCTCCCAAAATCGTCAGGTATTGCTTTGGGATGAGTTGGTTGATGACGTACCACACTAACCAGATGAGTAGTGCAATGAGAAGGGCACGGGTCAGGATTTCGGGCATAGCCAGTGAACCGATGACAGTAGGAATTCAGACACGATTGGCACGATCTGTGCTCGCCATAGATTGACATAATTCTGACGAAATCGCTCAAAATCGCTGTCGTCAGTTGTGCTTCGATACATTTGAGGGTCGGGGGGTAAAGCATCTGGATAGAGACATTTCGGATGCTCCTATGAGTTTTCTCCAGATGCTTCGTCCCTAGAGGCGATTTAGGATTTCTACTGTTGACTGAATTTGTTCTGGGCTGAAGCCCGCTTGCTCCAGGTGGTCTAGATAGGGGCGATCGCCATACCGACTATCCATTTGCCAGGCGCGCCGATAGGCTGCATCTGCCGCATCTGCATCACCTGCACTGTCATGGGCGATCGCCAATGCCACCCACGGGTGAGGATTATCGGGTTCGAGTTCTGTCGCCAGCACCGCATGGGCGATCGCCTTCTCATCGTCCTGAAGGCGCTGATAGGCGAGGCTCAAGTTATAGGCCGCAATTTCATTGTTGGGATTCAGCTCTAGCGCTTGGGCATGGGTCTGTACGGCTTGCTCCAATTGCCCCTCAACCAGATAGACAATGCCGAGGGCATTCAAGGCTGGGATGTGAGTGGCGTCACGGGCGATCGCCCGGTTCAGCGTCATCTGGGCATCGTCTCGCTGGTCGTTCAGGTGTTGAGTCCAGCCAAGAATCACATACCCATCTAAATGGGTGGGGTCGAGGGTGACGGACTGTTGAAGCGTGGCGATCGCCTCCTCCATTT
>JAYKJC010000505.1:0-5260 GCA_035285885.1 Leptolyngbyaceae cyanobacterium
TAAGTTTACTTGACAATGTGTTTTTGGGAGCTTTTATAGCGGTGTGCAAGGGGGTTAAGCACAGGCAAGGGGCTTAACCCCCTTGTTCAGGCGTTGCTGAATTTGGGGATGAATCAGAAATTTCTGCCCTACAAATGCCTTACGGTAGGGGCATGGCATTGCCATGCCCCTACGAAAATCATCCCTCGAATCAGCAACGCCCTTGTTCACAGGTTGATTTTGTACTTGACCCATTAGCAAACCGCTATATGAATCGACAAACCTGCTTTTTGCCCACTAAACCCACCACGGGCGATCGCCTGTGCGCGGATCGGTTTCTTTCCAGGGATATAGCCAAACGGCATTATCCTTAACCTTGACCTGCACAATCTTTAAGGGGCGATTGGCAGGTCCACGCACCACCACCCCATCTGGGGTATAACGGGAGCCGTGGCAGGGACATTGAAATTGATGATCCGTCTCATTCCACGGAAACGTACATCCCAAGTGCGTACAGTTATTCACAATGCCCATGGGGTCTAAGGTGCCCTGGTCTGTCACGGTAAGATAGGTTGGCTCCCCCGCCAACCCGGCAATCAACGCACGCGTTCCCGGCGGTTCAGCGAAGAGTTGACTTGCAGGAATGGGGGTACCGTGTTGGTCTTTTGCCAGGATGCCACCATCGTCGCTGACTTCTGAAGGGGGCACAAACATCTGAGCTGCCGGATATAAGGCTGCTCCGACCGTTGCTGCAACCGTCGCCCCTGTCAGAAAATTGAGCACCTGTCGCCGTGACAGAGATGGATATTCATCCGATGAGTGTTGAGATGGAATCGCGTGATCCATAGATAAATTTTCTCTCCTAAGTCATAGTGTTTGTGGGTAACCCGTTAGGCCGGGACTGGAGCATGACTGGGTAAGCGATCCATCACCGCCTGCATTTTTTGACTGGCATCCAGCGCAATTTCTTTCGCTTTAGGGCTATGAACCATCAAAAACATCATCAATGGGTCCACTGCCGAAATCTCAACCGTTCCATCCTCATGCTCTTGAACAACGACGTTGCAAGGATAGAGGACACCCGCCTTGTCATCTGTTTGCAGCATTTGATAGGCAATCTGCGGATGACAGGCTCCCAGAATGGTGTAGCGACGAAAGTTGATATCTAACTTCTTTTTGAATGCGGCCTGAACATCAATTTCTGTTAAGATACCGAGCCCTTCTGCTTTAAGGGCATCAGTGACGAGGGCGATCGCCTCTTCATAAGAAGCACATACTTTTTTGCTGAAGTGATACATAAGCTTTGGTACTCGTTTGTAGTTACGTTACGTAATGAATTTTCGAGAAAAGTTTCTCACCGTGTTTAAACTATATAACTAAATGGTAATATATGCATATAAAATTTTTCTTTGCTGGTTTGAGATGTCTTCTAACTCAAGGATGGATTGCTAATGTCTAACGTCGTTGTTATTGGTGCAGGGTTGGGAGGATTGCCAGCCGCCTATGAGCTTCGTCATCTATTGCCTAGCGAGCATAGGGTGACACTCATTTCTAATGAACCTTACTTCACATTTATTCCAGGACTGATTCAAGTCGCCCTGGGGCACAAACCGCTATCTCATGTTCAGCTTGATTTGAAGAGGCTAGCTCAACGACATGGGCTCAACCTAGTGCTGGGACGGGTCACGAACCTGGATGTCGAACACCAGTGCATCACCGTTTCTGGGAATGCACCTTCAAATTCTCCAACTTCAGAACAATCAACCGTTCACGATGACACCATTCACTATGACTATGTAGTCATCGCCACGGGAGCCTCCCTTGCATTCGAGCAAATTCCAGGGTTGGGTCCCCACGGTGGATACACTCAGTCGGTGTGTACGCCCGACCATACGATGGAAGCCAGCAAAGCGTGGCAGCAATTTTTACAGAATCCCGGTCCCCTCATCGTCGGAGCCGCACCAGGAGCAGGATGCTTTGGCCCAGCCTATGAATTTGCCCTGATGGCCGATCACGATTTGCGTCGTCGAGGGTTGCGAGACCAGGTGCCGATTACCTACGTGACGCCAGAACCCTACGTCGGGCACCTGGGGGTGTCTGGGGTAAAACACGCCGAAGAACTCACAGCGACGCTCATGCAGGAACGTGGAATTGAGGTGATTGATAACATGCGCATTGCCGCTGTGGAGCAGGAGCGAATGTTACTGGCTGATGGGCGATCGCTCCCCTTCAAGTACGCGATGGTGCTTCCCTCGTTCCAGGGAGTTCAGTTTGTGCGCGATGTTCCTTACCTGGGCGATGAGAAGGGCTTTATTCCTGTGCTGCCGACCCAGCGACATCCAGACATTCCGAACCTCTATGCGGTGGGGGTCAGTGTGAAGCTATCGCAGCCCGACCAGACAGAGATTCCGATTGGCTTGCCGAAAAGTGGCCAAATGACCGAAGCCATGGCCACAGCGGCGGCCCATAACATCGCCGTTGAGTTAGGGGCCATTGGTGCCCCATTGCACAGCCCGACCCTGGACGCCCTGTGTTTTGCTGAGTTTGGTGACACGGGCATTGCTTACATTGCAGCCCCTGTACTTCCTGACCCCGCTACGGGAAAGCGGCGATCGTCCTATGCGGCGAAAGGCCCCTGGGTGGTTTGGGCAAAAACTGCATTTGAAGAATATTTCATGCTCAAAATGCGCTATGGCGTCGGCATGCCCTGGTTTGAAAAGCTAGGGTTGCGCACTCTGTTCAATTTGAAGTTGTTTAAGCCTGTTTTGCCTGAAGAAGCCCGATCCCTTGCCCAGGTCTGATCATTGAGTAAGTTAGAACCCTGCCTAGGGGGCGATGCCCACCCTGCGGGATGGTGTTTCGGTAACATACCTATCTTATGTAGGATGCGTTAGGCATTAGCCGTAACGCATCAGGTGACTTGCTTTCGAGCAGATTCCTCAGCTTCCATCCAACCTCAGCCCAATATTATTTTGGAGACATTTATGTTAGCGATGATTCGTCAGTACTTCGTGATTTTGCTGGTCGTAATTGGCCTGTTAACCAGTTATATTCAACCCGCCTATGCCCAAACAAATCCCGGAGAATTGGCAAAAGCTGTTGAAGAAATCGAATATTTAGATGCCACCCGGTCGGGGCTCGCGTCCACATTAGAAGGGTCGAGCGAGGTGCCAACGCCGCAGACCATGAAAGAAGTCTGTAAACCTGTGGGCATGAAAGCTCAACAGCTCAGTCAAGAGAATGGATGGCAGGTCAAACAAATTGCCCAGAAATACCGTAATCCTGCCCATGCTCCCAACACCCTCCATGAAAAAATGGCCTTAACAAAATTTGACCAGAATCCAGATTTGAAGGGATTTTGGGAACGAGAAACCCTCGATGGCCAAGACGGAACCCACTATTACCGTCGCATTAATGTTGAAGCCAGTTGTCTCGCCTGTCATGGGGCAAAGGGCGATCGCCCCCCATTTGTAAAAGAAAATTATCCACAGGATCTTGCCTATGACTTTAACGTGGGTGATCTGCGCGGGATGTATTCCGTATTCATGCCCGATGTTCAACACACGCTGACTCATGCCCTTTCAAAATAAGAAACGTATATCCTGATGCTGCATCACATACGTAAAACACTGACCTTACTTATTACCACAATGCTGTGTGGAATCTTTATCCTAGGTGCTGGGTTTACTACGCTTCCTGCCTTAGCTGCCATTCAGCAAATTGAAGAAGCCCCAGGGCAGATGCTCTATCAGTCTCGGCATACCCTACAGGATCAGCATGGTCACCCGTGGCGGGCGATCGCCTTTAACCGTATTCTCCCCAACGGAAGCACCAGTTTCTATGTGCGACTTGTCGGATTTCCAGGCATGGCTGAAATTGATCGGAGTCAACCGTTAATGGTCACAACATCTCTCGGTGAAACGCTCACTGCATCCGACGCATCCAGCAAAATTTTCACCGATGCATCCACGCCAGAACCCCATATAGGCCAATACGATCTCCAGCCCATCGTGTCAATGTTACAGCCCGTCATTCCCATACAACTTTCGTTACCCACGCTGAACTCGTCACCGATTCAGCTCTCCGTATCTCCATCAATTATCCAAGAGTGGCAAACAGTTGCAGCCTATGACTTATCATAGGGACGGGAAAGCAGCAACTCCCCGAGGTTAGTAGTGCCAAGAGGTGGATGGTGCAAACCATGTCGAGACGAGTAGGATGTCACTCATGAGGGCTGGCGAAGTGCAAGCACGGTACCGTCTAGGGCACCGTGACTTTTCAGATGCAATACTCCTAGAAGCAGATTTGACTGAAGCCATTCTGAGTGAAGCTGATTTTAGCCACGCAGACTTAAGGCAATCTCGATTGGGGCGGGTTGATTTTGGTAGAGCTCAGCTTCAGCGAGCCGATCTCAGTGAATCCATTCTCTGGGGCACGAATTTTCAGTACGCAGACCTCTCCTTCGCACGATTTCGAGACGCAGACTTGACGGGTGCTCGGTTAACCCATGCCAACCTCTATGGTGCAAATTTCATTAAAGCCATTCTTTGCGGTGCCGATCTTAGAAACACTAATTTAGAAGATGCGTTGCTCATCGAAACAGATTTATGTCCCAGTTCTTCCCAAAGCGTTGATTTAAGTAATGCAAACTTGAAATTTGCAGACTTGAGCTACAGTCAACTCAGTGGGGCGATCGGTCGGAATGCTAATTTTAGCCAAGCACGGCTTTGCCGAGCCAAGTTAAGCATTAACTATCACGCCAATGCCCGTGCAACCGACTTGAGCGGCGCGAATTTTCAGGGCGCGGATCTAAGCTTTGCAGACCTGAGTGGTGCAATTCTAAGGAATGCAAACTTTAGTGACGCCGACCTAACCGGAACAATCCTCCACAGCACGGATCTCCAGGGAGCTATCATGCCAGATACCTTTATCGATTAAGCAGTGGCTCTTTGAGCATAGCGGAGTCAAAGAATGAATTCCTGATTGCGATGTCGTGCTGGCAGTTTTTCACCCAAGATTCCGTCCTCTAAAATATCGCGGTGTGCACGTGCGTTAAGCATACCCAAGATCCTTGTTATGTGGCGACCCGGTGTGCCGCCACATAACAACCTGCACTTAACGCACGTGCACGCCACTATATGAAGTTTTGAAACGAGTTGATCATTCCATAACTATTTAGTAATACAGTTTCAATTGGGCAATGTATCTTATCTCTAAGGCAGATGGGCACAACGAGTTGTCTCTGGCTTTCTTTGAATCGATAACTAAAATTCGCACATAG
>JAYKJC010000506.1:0-2826 GCA_035285885.1 Leptolyngbyaceae cyanobacterium
TGCGACCTCGGGATCGCGTCGGCGTTGTCAAATGCCAGAGTGCAGATGATTTCGTCTTCGCTCACACCCGCCCCTCCCATTTGAACGGAATCTCGTCATCCGGCATCGGCCTTCCGCCGCCGGAATATCCGCTGTCGTCGCGATTTCCGCCCTGCGATGCCCCGCGCGAATTGCCGTCGCGGTTCGCGTCGAAAAGCGAGACGATCAGGTTTGCCCGGCCATCGGGATTAGGAACGCCGGCGGGGTTGAAAGTCCGGTCGAGCAGGAGGAAACCCCGGCCGTCGTCGCTTTTCATCATGGAGCCGACGTTGAGATAGCGCGACTTTGTGTTCCCGTCGCGGTCCTGATATTCGCCGACTTTCACCACGGCGTCATGGGTTTTCACAGACGGCATTAGAAATCCTCCGAGGACATTGAACCGGGCAGGCTAAGAGCATTTTCCGAAACGTCGAAGTCGTCCGAAACCTCGGGGTCATCTTCAAACGGGTTCCGCCAAGTCGTCTGGCGAACCTCGGCAGAATAGGTCTGGCCGCCGTTTGCGCCTTCCTTGCGAAATGTCTTGTTTTTCTTCCGCACAACCTTCTCGAAGATCTGGATGCCTTCTTCGTGGAAAGACCGCACATTCCGGAACACGGCTTTAAGTTGCTTTTTGCCGCTGTCGCCGTATAGCCGCAGAACGTGCGAGGAATCGTCGCTGGACCGCGCGCCGATTGCGACCGGGCCAAACGTGATTATCCAGTCATCCGGGATGGTAATCTTGCGGTCCTTGCCGTCTTTAAGTTCCACGATCAAGGTCTTCATATTGGTCATTTGCTTTGCTCCGTCCTAAGAATTTCATTCGTCACGGCGCGGGCCTGCGCCTCAGTCGAACAGGCTTCGCTGAGCCGGTTCAGGTTCCGCAGCCGGGCCGCGCGGGTCAGAAGCCGCTCCCGCTGGCCGTAGAGAGTCACGATCAGCGATGGCCGCGAGCCAGAGAGATTCGACGTCTCGCCGGTGGTCGGGACAGGCCCAGGACCGGATGGCTGGCTTGCGGCGCGGTAGGACTTCGAAGCCGTAGCAGCCCGGCGCCCCACAGATGCGGCACGGCCCCATGTCATTCCGCCACCAGCGCAATATTGGAGCGGCTTTCGGGGGTTGCGCCCGACTCTCGCCCGGCGGAACCGGGTTCGTCCAATGGACAAGCCGCAGGATAGGATTGATGCGTCAAGCCAAGGCGCTTCGCGCGAGTCTTGCCAGCCACGTTCAACGCCTTGAAGTATATGTGTTTCCCTTCGTCAAAATGGGCTTCCGCGTGGACACCTAATTCAGACAACCGACTTGGGCTCTGCGTTCCCCACCGTGAATTTGCGGATCGACCCGGGATAAAGACTCCTTGGACTAATACGCCGTCCATTCTGCGTTCGCGGCAACCTCCATAACTCCAAGACGCGGCTTGATAAACGCCCCCATGATGACCTTGAGTCTTGTCCGCAAACGAGACCAAAAGACTTTCTCCCTTCCGCTTAAGCGCGTCACAAGACTTCGCGATAAGCATGGACAAGGGAACTTGCATATCGCCGCGCACAAGCCTAGAAAGTTCCAATACGCGTTCCGACCATCTGGTCGGCGGAATTGAAAAGAAACACGCAGCGACCATTTCGCCAGCGTCCCCGAATAGGCCGCCGTCAAGGTGCAGAGACCCGACAAACTGCACATTGGACGGGATACGCCGCGAATAGTGAAAGCGTTCCACCATCGCACAAGCGTCATCCCACTGTCCGGATCGGAAATGCAATGTCATTCGCTCGCCCCGAAAAAGCCCCCCGGCGCCTTTTGGGCAACCGGGGGCAGTCTCAGGGAGGAAGGGGCTACACGCGGCACGACCGCCCCCGAGGTCGCGACAAGGCTGGGAGAAGCCGCCGCGCTTTTCGTCGCCGACCGCGCGATGGAGATCAGCAGGTCTCTGAATGGTTCCGGCGTTGCGATCCGGGGCGCGCTGTCCTTGCCGCCACCCTTGAACGCAAGCTCGCCCGCGCGCTTGCAATATGCCAGCCCGTGCTTTTCGACGGCCCAATCCGGGAAGCGCGGTTCGCTGGAGCCCCAATCAAGCGCCGGAAGGTCTGTCCCGACCGCGTAAAGCCACGTCGGCTTTCGGGCATAATGCCCATAGCGGCCTTGCTCCACGCAGCAGGTCCAGCCGCCGACTTCATCGGCGACGATCCACCCGCCGGAACGGGGGGGCTTGGCCAGACCGAAATGCGACCAGGCGTGTGAGCCGGCGGGATGCTCAAGCACACCCCCCCACATGCGGACAGCGGCCAGGGCGGCTGCAAAACAACCGCCATCATCGCCCTTGCGCTTGCGCTCGCCCGTGCGCTTGATCCAGAGCGGTTGTCCCGCCCATAACTTGCCCCACCGCTGGCAGGGCGGATGCGCGACAACAGGCCAAGGCCCGGCATACTTGCGCGCGTCTCGCGTCTCATCCCGCGGGTCCACGCCCGGCAAGCCGTAATAGCAGCCGCCCGTCTGGACGTAGAGCGCCGCAATAGGTGCCGAGTCTACATGCGACCCCATACCCGGCGAAGGGGCTTGGTCCCGGGCTGTCCCGTGCCCGCGCGCATTCCGCGATCCGTGAGTGGCGGGCGCGGTCATGTCCTGTCCTTTTGGACATGCAGGGTTTGCTGACCTTGACCGTCGCCCGCGCTGCCCTCATCCTCGGGGGGCAGGCAAGAGACCGTCTCGGGCGCAGCGCCGGACCCGCCAGGATGCGCCCACGACTCAACTGCGACCGCGCCGCCCGTCTGCGTCGCGATCCGCAGCGCCAGATCAAGCGACGGCCGCAAAATG
>JAYKJC010000507.1:0-3260 GCA_035285885.1 Leptolyngbyaceae cyanobacterium
AAGACATAATAGTGGGGCATGAATCCCGGCAACTCCAGGGCAACACGAGAAATAAGAATGCCGGGAGACGGCAAATACCCAGACGCAATGACACAAACGGTCATATCCCCCACCTGAAGGTTACAGGCTGTATCAATCAGACTCGCTAAGGGAGGATGAAAGATAGAACATTCGGTATCACTCACGCTGACATCTGCGGCCCACTCCGTGAACCACTCCTTGACCCCCTGCACAGCTAAGGTATGAAGATACACCTGCCATTGCTGCTGGGGATGCGCGACAAGCGTGCTGCGATGAGCCGCAACAGTGAGGTCAGTTGCAGAAAGCTCAATCTCACTGCCACTCAGTTCTTCCCAGAGCATGAGTTCTTCATCATCGTTAACGTTAGGGGTCATGGCTTTGAATCCTATGAAATGCAAGGGGGGTGAATGCGAAGGTAAAGAATGAACTACTTTTGAATCTTTTGAGTCAAGAGGAATTAGATTAGGCGGAATTGAACGATGATAGGGGTCAATGGTCATGAGGTAGTTCTCCGAGTTTCCAAATAGTAACAAAGTCGTTGAGCGAACAAACTCGTCAACGGGCGGCGCTTAACAGCCGTTGCTTCAGCTTCCGATTGCTGCATCAGGGAGGCTACATCCTCATTGAGGGCTGCTGAAATGTGCTGTCCGAAGGTACTGAGTTGTGTGGGGTCACGGTAGGTTGCAGCCTGCTCCATGACTTGATCAAATAACCATTGCGTTAAGACAGCCTGCACACTTGCGCGTAGCTCTTTTAGCTTCATCAGGCGCGTAACCTGAAACTGAGCCTTGAGCCCGACCTCTGAGGCGATTTCCCCCATCGGATATCCTCGACAGTGAAACAGATAAAGTGCTGTTAAGAACGGCTCTACCATCTGGGGCTTTTTTCGTTGGAAATAGGTAAGGCGATCGCCCACAACTTTACCAATTGCTAGATCGAGCCCCACCACAAGCTGCTGTTGATAGAATTCTAAAAATGCGGATCTTTCTTCTTGTTCCTCATCCAGAGACGGGGCTTGTATCGATGTTGCCTGGTCATACACCGTGGGATTTTCCAGAGATTCTGTAGGGAGAACCCCACTTCGCATGTAAATACGATATAGACGAAGGTGCTTGGCTAGAGTTTGAAGGCGATGCATTACCTGCTCAAGCGACCAGCAAAAGTCGTGGTGAATAAAAACAAGATCGGCGATCCGATTGAGCTGTTCAGGCGTTGGCGGTTGGCACTCTGCACGCCCTTCTAGTTTCCCCTGCTGACGCTGTTGGAGGCGATCGCCCCGATACACCGTATGGTATGCCTTCAGTAGAGAACATGACTGTTCGACTTCCAGGGTCGCCAACGCATGAAACTCAACCAAAATCTGACGCGCCTGCTCGACTCGAATGTCTTTCAGAATGGCCCAATCCGTCACTAAGCAAACGCCCTGTTCCGCTAAGAAGCGTTTAACTTCTGGATGGTGGCGAACCTGACGCATGACCCAGGTTTTCAGCCCTGCTCGACTCGGATCAAAGCTCTGCAAGATCGTTTGGGTCAGAGACGGATGTTCATTTCCGTGGCGTCTATTGGGCGATCGCCCAACAGACGTATCTAGAATCAAGCCCAACAGATCATTCCTCGTAAACTGATGCTGATGACCAAATCGTGCTGCGATCTGAGCACATACCTGTTGGATATAGTGAGAAACAATACACCGCAGACAGCTTTCGGCACTTGTACGATCATTCTCAGAAACACCCTGATTGCGCCAGAGGGCAAAGAGAACCCTCTGGGCTTCTTCTTCTGGCAAAGGCAATTCTCCAAGATCCGATGGAAATAAATGCGTGATTAGAGCTTTTGCTTCAGGGATTTCATCCACGCTACAATGCCCGCTACTGTCGATACGAACCAATCGCCAGTAGTTCGATACCGCTACCATATTGCGTTCACCCGTTCTCTGCTTAACCACCACGACAAAAGCACCATATACGTCCTAAAAATTTCTGGTCAGCAACAAATTTAGGTATGCAGTTATAAAAGGCGAAACAAGTCGCACGTGACACAAGCCCCCCCTTGGATGGCATTGATTAAGAGCGTAGCTCTTTTGACTCCACCGTTCAATCACTAAGAATTAGGGCCGCAAGGCCATAGCTACCATCTATAGCTCCTATTCGCTAAATCGTCTTGCTAGTCAAATATATACACCCTATTATCCGAAACCATGAGGACTGTCGTAATTGAAATCAAAAATTAATGAGGTAACAATGGCTCATCCACTTAATCTCAATGAAGAAGGCGTGGCCATCCAGGGATACGATCCTGTGTCCTACTTTACAGATGCCAGTCCTAAGCTCGGAGATTCGAATCTATCTTCAACCTATGAGGGCGCGGTTTATTACTTCTCAAGCGAAACTAACAAATCTGCCTTTGACCGTAATCCATCTCAGTATGTACCGCAATATGGCGGATTTTGCGCGGTTGCTGTTTCAGAGGGGAAGAAGTTCCCTGTTGACCCTAATACCTATAAAGTCACCGATGAAAAGCTATATCTGTTCTACAACGGAGAACTGGGAAATACAAAACCTCAATGGGAAGAAGATGAGGCAAATCGTCGAGCAAATGCTGATGCTCATTGGGAAAAAGGAGATCTAGTCGCGGGCTAAATTCTGGCGACTCTGTCATGAAAAGACGAGGATTAATGAGTAATCCAGAGATACCGAGCAATTGAACTGAGGTACACGAGGGATTTTTGGGGTGCCCTACACCTCAAAAATCTCTCTGGATTTTGGATTTTATATGAGTAGCCTGCACTCGAACAATTTAAAGGGGATCGGTGAATGAATACGTTATTTGAAGCGTTAGGCGGCAAGGAATCTGTGAAACTTGTTGTGGATAAGTTTTATCAGCGAGTTTTGGACGATAACCGGATTAAACACTTCTTTGATGGTGTTGATATGGTTAAACAGAAAGCTCATCAAACTGCTTTTCTTACCTATGCTTTCGGTGGCACTAATCGCTATAGCGGCACCCATATGAGTGCTGCTCATAAGCATCTGGTTGAAAAGATGGGATTGAACGACGAGCACTTTGATGCCATTCTGGAAAATTTGGTTGCTACCTTAAAGGAACTGAATTTAGCCCAAGACCTAATCGATCAAGTTATGGCGATCGCCGGAGACAGAGGCCATCGTAACGCAATTCTTAATCGAGATCCAAATTCACCTCAGAGTCAGTTATGAAGGATAAGTTTGTTGTGATTACAG
>JAYKJC010000508.1:0-9344 GCA_035285885.1 Leptolyngbyaceae cyanobacterium
CCGCTGTATGGGTTTTATGCTGATGTGTTGGTTCCCCCAGAAGTGGTGGTGTTCTCCAAGAAACGATTGCTGACGGGACAGTTAACTCCTGAAGTTATTTTGGAGCTATTGAAAGTTTATTCACCCGGACAGGTTCTTTTTGCTCGATTTCCCCGTGAGGTTGCGAATCAGCCACCGATTGCCCACTATCTTCAACAGAAGTATCGACAGGTCAGCCTTCCCGCTCATCCCGACGTTAAATATTTTGTAAAATCGTCGATTGAGTAATGCTTAGTTGTACTCATCTAAATAGCTTTTAAGCAGCAGCGTTTGATCTTGCGTTAAACGCGCCATGCAGGAATGGTAGATCATCGGCTCGATGGAGCCACCTTCGTATTGGCTTCGTTCAAACTCACAGGTCGTGTCTCGATACTGAATCCATGCTTGTTCTGCTGCGATGAGTTTTTCGCGCCGAGCGTCTGGAATGACCGCCATCAAATCTCCATAGGTGCGATTCAACCCTTCATCTGCCCGCTGATAGTCAAGACTCGCACAGTAGTTCATTTCGAGCTGATATTGGGGATTATCGCAGTTAAAGTCGGGATTCTGAGCCGTGAGGGTCGGGTTTGCAGACTCTGGTGAGGCACTGGCTTGAGGCGTAGATTGGGGGCCTCCTTCAGAATGCGTCAATGCTGACTCTGGAGTTTCGGCACTGGCGACGGAGGTGTTCGCCTGTGTTTGGTCTGCGAAGGTCTGGTCTGCGAAGGTCTGGTCTGAGGAGTTGAGGGTTATCGTTTCGGACACGGCCCCCTCGGACGTCTGAGTCACGGATTGAGGCACGTGATTGTGCAGAGTCAGCGCAACAACCGTCCCCGCAACAGGGGGAATCGTCAAACAAGACAGAACAACCCAAAGATTTGAACGGAGAAAGCTTTTCATGGTGAATGCAACACAACACGGCTACTTTGAGCCTATCCCATGAATTTAACGTTCGCCCAGTCTGCTGTATCGATTTTTAGCGTGGCACTGTTCGATTTGCCGAACGACCGTTTGTGCAGAATAGCTGACGCCTGCTGTTCCTTCACCGGGGTGAACGCAATCGCCGACGAGCCAGAGTCCCTGGATGGGGGTGCGGTTGGCGAATCCAAATGGGCCAAAGGTCGAGATGCGCTGACCGATGCCCCCCACCGCCCCGCGATCGCGCGCCGTATATCGAGCAAAGGTTTTCGGGGTCGCAGCTTCGACATGAACGATTGTTTCCTCTGTCAGCTTGAAAAACTGGCCTAATCGGGCGATCGCCCCATCCGTATAGTGCTGTTTGAGTCGGACATAATCTTCTCGATGTCCCCATGCCCTTAAATCGGTAAAGGATGACGCCGTAATGGTGGCGTGTCCGTCGGGGGCGCGACCATCACCGGGACGACTCACCGACACAAAAAGCGAATTATTTTCCCCAATTGGCCCATCGTAGTCATACAAGAATTGCAAGTGAGGCGGGCAATTGTCTGGAATGGCGTCCTCAGTCACCCCCAAATAGACAACGAATGCGCCTGAGGCGTCCGGCAACTTGTCCACCCGTCGCTGATAGCCTTTGGGAGCAGAATCCCCCAATAGTCGCATCAAATCCTGCACAGTGACATTCGCAACGACGTGATCCGCCATTTCGTCCCAGACTTCTTTCGTTTTCTGATTGCGAATCGTGACCTTAAAGCGATCGCCCTCTGAATCTCCTCCTGAGTCCACAGGGGGCTGAATCCGTTCTACGGTGTGGCGCATGTGCAGCGTGCCGCCATCCCGCTCCAACGCTTCGACGAGGCGATCGCTCAACACCTGCATACTGCCCTCCAGATGAAAAAGACCCTGGGGAGCCTGAGACACACCAAGGGCGGTAGCGGCATAGAGAACAGCAGTTTCATCAGCATCCACTTGTGAATAGAGCTTGAGCTGCATATCTAAGAAGGTTTTTAAGCGGCGATCGCCCGCCAATCCTAATCGCCTCAACACCTGACCCACCGTGGAAAATACATAGGGAGCCGTTAATAGCGTTCCAGGACGCACAGCTTTTAGCAGTTGTCCCACATCCCATAGAGTGCGCGGAGGCAAGACGGGGTCACGCGATTGAAACGCCCAGCTGTAGCGAAACAAATCGCTCATCAGTTGCCAAAACGGCTCACTACCGGGGAACTGGCGCTGACGCTCCTGCTGCCACCGATGGGGATCGCGCCACACCTGAATCGGGTCATGCTCCCCTGGCAGGTAAACCGCACATCCCGGATCACAGGGACGAGCCTCTGGAGGATCAATGTCTAATTCTGAAAAAATCTGATGATGAATGCCGCCCGGCTCAAGCCCCGCAACCTGTGTTGCGCCCACATCGAAGGTGAATCCTTTGCGCCGAAATGTTGACGCACACCCGCCAGGAACGATGGCCTGGTCAAATACAGATACGGCATATCCTCGATGAGCCAGAAGAGCCGCTGCTGTCAGTCCGCCGATGCCAGCCCCAATTACGAGGACGGTTGGCAGACGATGTGAAGAGTCGTGAGGCGATCGCCCCATCGAATCACAGCATTTAGACTCCTGACCTTTATAAAGCGAAGACACAATTTTTAATATTCCTTTATATTCACCTTTTTATTCTACTCATGAGTTTTCCGTTGTGCGATCCCCAATTTTCTGCATCTTCTGGGTTCCTACTCAAAAGCGAGAAGCAGCTATTTGAAGGTAAAAAATAGACCTGCCATTGGGTTTAGAGAATGATGCTTTTTGGTCGTTACATAAAAACTCGGATTGAGGATCAATTCACATCATTCGAGACTTCTTGGTATTCTCGGTCGTTTTTCGATTTGTAAAGACTAAGATAGTAATGAAAGACGGAGTCATTTCGGGATCGTGTATGACATCAGGACTGATCGGTTCGCCTCTGGAACCTTTGAATAGCGCAGCACATCAAGCGCCCACTGTACGGAAGCTTCCTAACGGATTGACCGTCATTACCGAGCACATGGAGACCGAGGCTGTGAATCTCAGTCTCTGGTTAAACGTCGGTTCAACGGTTGAGCCAGATCCAATTAATGGGATGGCCCATTTTCTAGAACACATGGTTTTCAAGGGAACGAAAACCCTTCAAGGTGGGGAATTCGAAAGCCGAGTCGAGCAGCGTGGGGCGGTTACTAACGCAGCAACCAGTCAAGACTACACCTATTACTACATCACCACAGCTCCTCAAGACTTTGCCGCACTTACTCCTCTACAAGTAGAAGTCGTTCTGAATGCAGCGATTCCCGATGATGCTTTCGAACGCGAGCGTTCCGTTGTGCTTGAAGAAATTCGGCGAGCCAACGATAATCCCTCTCGTCGAATGCTTTATCGCTCAATGGAAACTGCCTTTGAGCAGTTGCCCTATCGCCGCCCTGTGTTGGGTCCCTCTGAGGTAATTGAAACGGTGACAGCGTCTCAGATGAGGGACTTTCATCGCACGTGGTATCAGCCGTCTTCCATTACAGCGGTCGCCATCGGAAACTTACCGGAGGAAGAGCTGAGCGAGATTGTCATCGACAGTTTTGATCAGGCGTTTCCAGGCACGGCAAGACCCGAGTCTCCCGCTCGAAATTGGTCGCCAGATGGAGATGCCTGTACTGATTCCCGGCATTCCCATGTTCCAGAAATTCCCTTTCAGTCGGTTATCCGGCATTCCTATGTAGACGAGAAACTCCAGCAGGCGCGACTCGTGTTGATGTGGCGTGTTCCCGGCATTCTGTCAATTGAGGACACCTATTCATTAGACGTGTTAGCCTCCATTTTGGGGCACGGACGCACGTCAAGAATGGTCAGAGATCTGAGAGAGGAGCGCGGTCTGGTCTCCAGCATCAGCGTGAGTAACACGACGTTTGCGATGCAGGGAATGTTTTACATCTCTGTTCAGCTGCCTCAGGAGAATATTCCTGCGGTAGAGCAGGCCATTCTGCAGCATATCCAAGCTGTTCAGCAGCACCTCGTTGCAGAAGCCGAGTTAAATCGAGTCCGTACCCTGGTGGCAAACCGCTATATTTTTGGGAATGAGACGCCGAGTAATCGGGCGGGCTTGTATGGGTACTACCAGGCGATCGCCGGAGATATTACCTCAGCCCTGGACTATCCAGAAAGAATCCGGTTGTTGGATGTGGATATGCTTCAATATGCAGCTCAACGATATCTCTCAACCGATGCCTATGGAGTCGTTGAAGCGCTGCATCAGTAATTGCTGGATCAGTAATTAAGGGGCAGCGACAGCAAGCGGCACACCACTACGCTGAACACATAAGCTGAATACATGCAGCGCTATGCGCGTTGGTTAAGTACAGATGTGTGGGGCGCTACGCGCCCCACACATCCTTTTTTGTGCTTAACACGGTTGCAAACCGCTACAAGTAGGGAGTCGCAATTAAATATATAGCAGTTTGCTAATGGGTCAAGTACAAAATCAACCCGTAAACAAGGGGCTTAAGCCCCTTGCCTGTGCTTCACCAACGCCCATGGCGCTGTACTTAGGCGATTTCTTGAAATGAAATCACCGTTAGACGGCGCGTTACGCTTCGCTTACGTCGCCCTATGGATAAACCACCCTCTGGGTGAATCTTCTTTCCCAGGGATCACCTACACGACTTCAGTGCCCTAAAAAATAGATTCATCAAGGTGGCGATTGCTCTATCAGTGACGACACGACTCTTTTAGAGGACTCGATCTGTAAAATCCCTGAGGAATCAAGAGTCCTTACAAGAACACTCAAGAAATTAGCGTGAAACTTAGGTATTTCCTTAGAAGATTAAAAAACGTAAATATTAAAAAATAATAAAGACGCAAGCGTTCTGATTTTCTCGTAACGGGTTTTCGGCATGAACATGTACACACTTCATCTGCACTTGATAGGGGCTCAATTGATACACTTTATTCCTCACGGACACTGCTACCTTTGGAAACCTGGACTCATGGGCTTGCACTTAGCTTCAGATGCCCTCATCGTGTTGTCGTACTACTCCATTCCATTGCTGTTGATTTACTTTGTTCGGCAGCGAAAAGATATTCCCTTTCCCAAAGTATTTCTGCTATTTAGTGCGTTCATCCTTGCCTGTGGCACATCTCACCTAATGGAAATATGGACGCTGTGGCATCCATCTTATTGGGTATCTGGAATCTTTAAAGCGGTGACTGCCGTCATATCAACGTATACAGCACTTAACTTAATTCCCCTCATTCCGTTAGCCTTACAACTGCCTAGTCCAGGACAGCTCAGAAAAACCAATCAGGCCCTAGAAGCTGAAATCATTAGGCGTCAGCAGACAGAAGCAACTCTAAGGTTATTTGTTGAACATAGTCCTGCGGCGATCGCCATGTTTGATACAGAGATGCGCTACATTCTCGCCAGCAAACGGTGGTTAACAGATCATGGGATTGAGGCCCATAACATCATCGGGCGATCGTATTATGAAGTACTTCCAGAAACTCCTGAAAACAAGACACAAATCTATCAACGTTGCTTAGCCGGAGAAGTCATGTCTTGCAAAGAGGAATCCTTTATGCGGAGTGATGGCACAACAGAGTGGAAGCGATGGGAAATTCGTCCGTGGTTTACCTGTGATCGAGAGATTGGCGGCATCATTAAGTTCACCGAGATAATCTCAGAGCAAAAACGTGCAAAAGAGGCTCTCTTTCAAGAAAAAGAGCTTGCAGAAATAACCCTAAAATCTATTGGCGATGCTGTTATAACGACGGATCATCATGGACACATCACGTATCTAAATCCCGTAGCTGAGGAGTTGACGGGATGGAGTAATCGAGATGCCAAGGGGCAAAATATTCCGACCGTACTCAATATCATTCACGAAAGTACGCGTGAATCTGTCGTTAATCCAATTGAACAGGTGCTCCAGGAACAGCGTACGGTTGAGTTAGCCCATCATACCGTTCTCATCTCTCGCCAAGGACGTGAATATGCCATTGAAGATTCGGCGGCTCCAATCTTTAACTTGAGTAAGCAACTAGTTGGAACGGTGATGGTCTTTCGGGATGTCACCCATTCACGAGAACTCTCTAATCAACTATCGTGGCAAGCCCAACATGACGGACTCACGGGATTGTATAATCGCTGGCGATTTGAGCAAGACCTGGCTCAAGCAATTAGTGAGGCGAGCAAAGATCAGCAAACCCACTGCCTTTGCTATCTCGATCTCGATCAGTTTAAGATCGTCAACGATACCTGCGGACATCGTGCCGGAGATGAGTTACTACGCCAGGTTGCTCATGATCTTCAGCGCTATGTTCGCTCATCTGACGTATTAGCAAGGCTCGGGGGAGATGAGTTTGGTATTTTACTCTACGGCTGCCCCATCGAGAATGCCAAGCCAATTGCCCAAAAGCTTCAAGATAGCATTCGAGATTTTCGGTTTGTGTGGGGCGATAAAACCTTTGCAATCGGTGTCAGCATTGGCATTGTCACGATCAACCAGGAGTCTTTAGATTTAGCGGCGGTGCTGAGTGCAGCGGATGCAGCCTGTTATGCCGCCAAAGATGCAGGGCGCAATCGCATTCATATTTATCAGGCCAATGACCAAGTGCTTAATCGTCAACGCGATGAGCGTCAGTGGACAGTCAAAATTCAACATGCCTTAGAGCATGATTTGTTTCAACTCCACTACCAAAAAATTACGCCGACCGTTCCCACCGATTCCCACCTGTCTGACCACTACGAAATCTTAGTCCGCATGGTGAATGAAGAAACAGGCACCGTGATTCCTCCGATGGCGTTTATTCCAGCGGCTGAACGATACGGGTTAATGCCTGCCATAGACCGTTGGGTGGTTCAGTCGTTTTGTCGGAACTATGAGAAGGTTTGTCGGCAAATTACTTTTTCGCGCAGTTGTGAAAGGCCGAAATTTATGCTGAATCTGTCGGGAGCCAGCATTTGCAGTGAGCAATTCTTAGCAACTTTGTTGGAGATTTTCCGTTCGAATCATGAACTTGCCCATCAAATCTGTTTTGAAATTACTGAAACAGCGGCGATCGCCAACTTAAATCAAGCGGCAGACTTTATTCGGAAACTAAGAAAGTATGGGTGTCAATTTGCGCTCGATGATTTTGGCAGCGGCATGTCATCGTTCGGGTATTTGAAAAGCTTGCCTGTGGATTACCTCAAAATTGATGGAAATTTTGTTCGAGATATTCTAGAAGACCCGATTGATTTCACCATCGTTAAATTTATCCATACCATCAGCAAAACCATTGGCATGAAAACCATTGCTGAGTTTGTTGAGAATCAAATCGTGCGCGATCGCCTCCATGAGATTGGGGTTGACTATGTTCAGGGGTATGGCATTGCGATGCCGACACCGTTATCCATGACGCCTGTAGCCGCAAACGCTGTGTCATGCCATTAGTAGTCCTTGAAGGGTAGCATCTGGCATCTCGAAAAACGCATCGGGCACCTCCAAACCTGGTCGGCTCTGCCGCTGTTTGAATCAGTTAAGTTTACCTATGCCAGCACCTTGAACAATCCATCAACCATCAGCGCCATTGACGACACCAGCACTTTAAAAGATGCCCTGGCTCCCACACTGAACTTCACCATTAGCGACACTGAGACAGTGTCGGGGAGTTTAATCGTCTCTGTAACGTCGGACAACCGGAACTTTGGCCCGCTTGACTTCGATCAACAGCAGAAAAACACCGTCATTTCTTTCAAAGGAGAAGACATTGCCATTCTTATCGGTGTTGATGTTGAGCAGCTCACCAGTGCTGATTTTTAGGGAAATGCTGCTTGTTAAAGTTATTACGTACCCGGCACCAAGCCATGAGCGTGTTCCCAACGTGACTGGAATAATCTTCTTGAGCTTTTTATGTAAGGCTCATTTGATTAATAATTTATTGAAGCTTTAGGTGAGATCCCTAAGAACTGCCGCACATCTTGCTATTTGTAGATATGACCCCCTGAACGAATGATGTGCTCTACCTACTATGCATCTTCAGGGTTTGCATTTTGATCGGCATTTCGAACAGCATTTCGATTGTCATTTTGGTCATTTTGAATACTCTCAGCAAGCTCGGTAATTTCTCAGGGATACGTGCGAGTTCTGCTACGGTTGGCGTCAGACTGTAAAGCGCAGCGTACAGTCTATGAGTGTATTCACCAACCTTATTAAAAACTTTGCGTGTAATTTCCTTAAATACCCCGAAGGGTCTCGAAGACGAACGAGCCATCCTTAGAAGTAGTAGGAAGGCCACGGTTTTTGACATTTTGTTTTTCATTCATGTCTTAACTCTCTCTGTTAACGGCGATGCCCCCGGCGATCGCCCCAAAGAGGTGAAATAACGAGCAGTCCCCCCTTCAACATATTCAAGCAGTCTCCATTTACAAATAATTTTGGGAAGATGAGCAAATTACTGGTTATGGCCATGCATCTCACGCATCAGGGAAAAGCGGTTGAGTCGTCGTCAATGGTTCCTGCACCCCACAAACGGGACAAGGGACTAACATTGATGGAATGTATCGTGGCGATCGCCGTTATCGCGTTGACAGGCGCAATGATTGGACCTCCTCTCGTCCTTGCGGCTGCCACGCGCCTGCAAAACCGTCGCGTTGAGCAATCAACCCAAATTGCCCAGGGAGAAATCGATCGCATTCGCACACTGGTCACCTTGAGTGACCACAGTCGAGATAATATTCCAGCGGCTACACTTCAAACCAATTTGGATGATGAAGTTGCTCCTGCCGCTAGCTTTAACCTCCTCAAATCGGTCAATGCAGGGTGTGCAAATCCTTACGATGAAAGTGACGATGGCCCAGTTCCCATCAACCAAGCCTTGCCTATAGACATTGACGGAGACTGCGAAGAAGATTTTCTCGTGCAGACGTTTCGCGATGAAGGGTCGTTCTCCAGCCAGGAAGATGCCCGTGGCAACAATGGACGCCCCAACAACTTCAACGTCATGGTTCGCGTCTATGCCGCTAATGCTGCTGAAAACTACGGTTCATTAGGAACCGAGCCTGCTTCTCTCCGATTCACCTCAGGGGAAGGAAATCAACGCCAACGCCCTCTGGCCGTATTGACTTCAGAAATGAGTTGGAGCGATACCGACGGGTCGTTGTTCTGCTACCACAGCACTAACAATGACTGTGAAGAATAGAACGCCGCATGAATTGACGGAATTCGAAAGATTCTGACGATTCGATTTCCGCTAAATCAAGCTTTTCATTAACGTCCATATTCATGCACCGAATTAACCAATCTTTTTGTATGGCAGGGTTCTAATCGTGAAAAAAAGAGTCACCATCCGCTCGTTTCTACAACTTGCACTTAAGGCATCAACCCCCGTAACTTCTCGGACGAGTC
>JAYKJC010000509.1:0-5247 GCA_035285885.1 Leptolyngbyaceae cyanobacterium
GGACAGAGTTCTCTCGCCCAGTCCAGCTCGCAGAGCGCCACCCAATCCGGTGTTTCGTGCAGAGGGGTCTCAGCGTTTGCATCGCGGTAAGACGCATTGTAGCGTTCATAATCTCCCACGGTTCCCCATGTCTGGTTAATGCGCTCCTGCCATTCTTGCAGTGATTGGGGAATGGGAAGATCCTCCTCTAAGCTCAAATCTTCGAGATCCTCCAGCCGTTCGGTGAGTTCGGCAAGCTGTTCGCGTAGGTCAGCCAGTTCATTCTGCACAGGTTGGAGAGCCGCCGTGAGATTCTCTCGAACATGCTGGACAATCTGTTTCCTAAACGTTTGAGCGAAGGCGTCTAAGGTTTCTCCATTCACCGATGGCTGGTCCGAATCTATTGAGGACTCTGCATCATTTTCTTCTTGCTCTTCTTGCAAAGAGGTGAGCTGAGCGGTTTGGTCGGCTTGGGCGTCTAGAACGTGTTTGAGTTTTTCTTCTAGCCCAGATTGTCGTGCAAGGAGATCGTTCAGCAGAGAAAGGGGAGATCGATGAGAATGAGCGGCATCGTCTGCTGAGTTCGATTCTGAGGAGGCGTCTAATGTGAACGATAGCTGATCGATAGACTCACGTTGAGGTTTGGTGTAGAGAAAGCGATCGCCCCGTGTGGGTGAGTAGATGATAATGTCAGGGTCTTTCGACAATTCTCCCGATCGAAAAATGAGCGTAATTTTCCCCTTGCCATAGCTCACCTTTTGTCCGGCGATCCATCCTTCGATCAGGGGCTGACATAAATCCACCCAACAAAAATCCGTCGGAGTTTGAACTGTCCGGCAGGTCGTTTTTGTTGCTTTGAGGTATCGGTCAGTGAGAAATACAATCGCATCCTCAACTTGAACGGCTGCCAACGTAATGCTGGCCTTAAGCGACTTTGATGTCATTTCTGCGCGTCGTTATGGCGTCTGCGTGTACCTAGTCCAACACTCGCGAAAGGGTTTGGATTCCAAAATCCTCAACAGGGTTGTCGGCTAGGGTCTTAGGGAAGGGGCCTGACGAAAATGAAATATAACGAATTTCACATACTATAGCGAACCCTGAAACACTATACCTGGAGTCCCTATCGTATAACCGATAATTACAGTACCCACGGGGGCAATTGACATCAATTTTCTAGGTGGATAGATTATTGGCAGCTTAGTCCTGATCCTCGCCCCAGCACAGGTGGAATAGTTCAATGAGCCAGTCAAAATCGAGCGATCGCTCTCGCCCCTCTCCAGGACTGACGAAGAAACTTATTGGCGTTCTTCTCGTTGCCGTTGTTGTTCTTCTCGCCTGGCTAATCAGTCCGTTCATCATCATCGGCAATCCGTCGGCAAGTTTTTCTAATATTGACGAACATTTTCGCTACGGCTCCATTGGCGGAGAATCCACAGACGGGATTCCCTACTGGCTGTGGAAAGCGCTTCCTGTGGTCTTTGTAGATAAGTTGCCGACCGAGCAACCGTCAAAAGAAAGCTGGGGCACCTTTGGGTTCATTCAAGAAGCTGATCGAGAGTTGCCCATTGGATTTGCCAAGTCTAAGCGCAGCATTGTGGCCAATGTTCTGGGCATTGACGTAATTACGCAAAACTGTGCGACCTGCCACGTCAGCACCCTGCGAGAAACTCCCGATTCAGACCCAACAATCATTTCTACGATGCCTGGAACCGTGGTTAACCTCCAGGCGTATATCCGATTTCTGATTGATGCAGCCGTGGACGAGCGGTTCACGGCCAGCCAGATCATGCCCTACATCAATGAAATGGGCGCAAACCTGAATCCCCTCGAAAAACTGGTCTACAAGTTCCTGGTGATTCCCCAGACGCGCGAGAGTCTACTGCGAGAACGTCACGACCTTGCCGTGATGGGTTTGCAGTCTGACTATGGCCCCGGACGTGTCGATACCTTCAACACCTACAAAACGCGTCGATTTGGCTTTCAGGCCAAAGACCTTTCCCCTGAAGAACTCAACGGAATTGCCGATTTCCCCAGCATTTGGAATCAAGGCCCCCGTCAGAATCTTTATCTGCACTGGGATGGCAACAACGGCAACGCCGATGAGCGCAATCGCACTGCCGCCCTGGCGCTGGTCGCGCCCTCTAATCTCAATTTCGCTTCTCTTCAAAGAATCCGAGAATGGCTGAATGAGGTTCCGCCGCCCCCCTATCCCTATGCCATTAACACGGCTCTGGTGGAGCAGGGAAAGCCGATTTTCGAAGCGCGCTGTGCGGGGTGTCATAACGTGTTCGACCGTCCCGGAGAAGACACGGTGGTTCCCATTGAGGAAATTCAGACCGATCGTGGACGGCTGGATTCGTATACCCCGGCGCTGGCCTCTAACCAGTACCTGATCTTTAGCGACACGTTCTTCAAAGGCGAGGACAAGCGCTTTCGCAACTATCGCAAAACAAATGGATACGTGAAGGCTCCGCTCGATGGCATTTGGCTCCGTGCGCCCTACCTGCACAACGGATCGGTGCCAACGATGCGCGACTTGTTAGAGAAGCCCGAGAATCGACCCACGGAGTTTTACCGAGGCTATGATGTCTACGACCCAGAAAATATGGGCTTTGTGAGTACCGTGGCCGAAGCTGATGGGGATGCGTTCTTCAAATTTGACACGTCGCTGCCTGGGAATGGAAACGGTGGGCATGACTATGGGACGGAATTATCCACCGATGATAAAACAGCACTCATTGAGTATTTGAAAACCCTGTAAGTTCTTTATTCCCTGAGGTCACTGCGCTATGGTTGCGCCCCAAACGATTAAGTCAAACTCTCTTTCAGGATCGAACCGCTGGAAGAATGCGATCGCCGCTTTTCTGGTCATGGGCATGGTGGCGATCGCCACCCTACTGAGTATCGGTTTGCCCACCATCACCCACCCGACCCCGATAGCCGTCTCGATCCCGTCTGGAGACCCCTCTGAGATTGGTGCGGTAGACGCTGAATCCATCACCGACATTCCCTTCTGGGTTTGGGTCGTTCTCCCCCGCCTGTTTCCAGAAAAATTACCGGGAGCCGGAGGATACACGTCCCTAGGACTGACCTGGGAGCAGGGCAGAGAACTCCCCACCGGATTCACCAGGGAAACCCGTAGCCTCACCTATGTGGTGTTGAATGATCCTGAAAACGCAACCTTCGATGTCGAGCGCTATGTCCAATTCTTGTTTGACTGCGCCCGCGACCCCCGGTTCAATGCAGACTTTATCCTGCCCGAAATCACCTACAACATCAACCTGTCGCCCTGGGAGAAACTGGTCTATCGGTTTTCGGCCATTCCCAACACCAAGAAAGCCTTACTCGCAGATGCCGAAAGCACCGGGCAGTGATTCATACGGTTGCAAACTGCTACAGTTTGATTCTTCATAAACATAAAGAATGGAAAGTGGATTTAAATTTTTGCGTAACCACAAAAATCTGAATCCACTCGAAGAATGCAGGTGAACAGACGAGACTGCTATGCGTGTATTGGTTGTAGAAGATGATGGGGCTATCTCCGGGTTTGTGCGCCAGGGGTTGAGCGAAGCGGGCTATGCCGTGGACGTGGCCCAGGATGGCAGTGAGGGGTTGGACTATGCGATCGCCGCTGACTATGACGCCATTGTTCTGGATGTGCTGTTGCCCAAGGTGGATGGGCTGAGTCTCTTGAAGGATTTGCGCCAGCGGGGATTTCAAACGCCTGTGCTGTTATTGACCGCCCGCGACACCGTGCAGGATCGGGTGTTGGGGTTGGATGCTGGAGCCGATGATTACCTGATCAAGCCCTTCGACTTTTCTGAGCTTCTCGCCCGGCTGCGAGCCCTGTTGCGTCGTCCGCCTCTCCAGATGGATGTGGTGTTGCAGGTGGGAGATCTGGAGATGGATACGGTGCAGCGATTGGTGAAACGGGGCGATCGCCCCATCGACCTCAGTCCCCGTGAGTTTTCCCTACTGGAATACCTGATGCGCCATCCCAATCAGGTGCTCAGCCGCACCCAGATCGCCCAGCACGTCTGGAGCTTTGATTTCTATGGAGACTTCAAGGTGATTGATGTGTACATCGGCTATCTCCGCCGTAAGATTGATCGAGACGCCCCTTACTCCCTCATTCACACGGTTCGGGGCGTCGGGTATCGTATGAGTGCCGATATTGATTCGATGTCTGATTAAGCGTTATTCCGTGTCACGATGACCCCTCTGAAACCTCGGAAACCCTGGAACAGTTTACGATTGCGGTTAGTCGCCTGGTACAGCCTGCTGGCGGGGTTGTCGATGGTGATTTCTGACGGATGGATGTATCTGGAGTTTCGCCGGAGCCTGCTGACCCAGGTGGACAATTCCCTGGAAGTCATCACCATTCAGGCATTGAAGAATATCGACGACGAACTGAACATTCTCGCCTTTGACCCGCGACAGGACACGCCCGTGTTGGCGTCCCTCCTGGGAGAAGCGGGAGTTTCCGTGTATCTGCTGGATCAGACCGGGGCCATTAAAGAAAGCTTTGGCGATGCGCTGACCCTTGAGACCCAGGAAACATTGAAGCCTGGCTTCAAAACTATTCAAGCGGCGGATGAGCGATGGCGCGTCTATACTCAGGAAATTCTCCCGCGCGATGGACGCCCCTCAGGCTGGCTGAAGGTCGCCCATTCTCTGCGATCCGTTGATGCCACCTCACGGGATTTGTTAAAGCACCATTTGTTTGAAATTCCCTTAATTCTGGGCATGGTGGGGCTGGGGGGGCTGGTGCTGGCCAACCGGGGACTCAAACCCATCGAGCAAATTACTCGCATGGCTGAGCGCGTGAGGAATAGCGGTGATTTGTCTCAGCGTCTCAACCACCAGGGAGCCGCCGACGAATTGCAGCGGCTTGCCACCATGTTTGACGAAATGCTGGATTCTCTCCAGGCCACCTTTGACCGGGAAAAGCGCTTTACCGCCGATGCCTCCCATGAGCTGAGAACCCCCCTCACGGCTCTGAAGGGGCGGCTCTATGTCACCCTCAGTCAATCCCGTACCCCGGAGGAATATGAGGAAACCCTCCAGGCCATTGCCCCGGAAGTGGATCGCCTGATTCGGCTGAGTAGTGACCTGCTTCTGTTGTCTCAGCTTGAGCAACAGCACCTCGATTTGCACCTGGAACCCATTGACCTGAGCGAATTGTTGGGGGCGATCGCCGAACAAATTCAACCCCTGGCAGACCTGCATCAGCTCAACTTCTCCACCACCATCGCCCCCGATCTTCAC
>JAYKJC010000510.1:0-18811 GCA_035285885.1 Leptolyngbyaceae cyanobacterium
AGCATTGACTGCACCCCAAAATCTAATTCAAATAGTGTAAAGGGAACTTGTGTATACACGGTAGCTCAAGTCACAGAGAATTCACCCCTGCCAACGATTCTTGAGTCACCCATTTCTTAGAATCACCCATTTCTTAGAGGCACACATGAATCTGCCTTGGCCTACGGCTATCCCCTCATAGGTCTGTAGGCCGTCACTCCAGCCGCTATAACGCTGAAATCGTGTCTGCCATCTGGAAATCTTTCTCTGTCAAACCACCAGCATCATGAGATGTTAGATGGATTGTCACTTTGTTGTATGAGATAAAAAGATCAGGATGATGCCCAGCACTTTCCGCTGGCTGAACCAAAGAATTAACAAATTGAATTGCTTCAATAAAACCTTGGAATGTTCGCTCAGACTTGATGGTTTTGCCATCGCGTTCCCAGCCTGGTAGCTGCTTGAGCTTTGCTTGAATATCTGAGTCGCTTAAAAGAGTTGCCATACCGTATTGAAAATAAACCAACGACGTCCTGAAATGGATTTTTTCCACGCTTAAGGACAATAACCGTTCATAGGCTATCAGCCTTCTCTCTCTGTGCCAATGCTTCGAATGGGGGATTTATTGTCTTATAGCGGTTTGTAACCGCGTTATGTACGACTATTTTTGTGCTTAATCAACACGCATAGCGCTTAAAAATATATCTTCTGACAAATATAGAAGACCTACTTTAAAAAACTATCCGCTTCCACGGGCACATGCAAATGCATGAATTGTGGAAGCGGTCTAGCGGGTCATATCAGTTGATACTAGACTGCCGGAAGGAACTCTAAGTCTTCCAACTTCAGTATCTAGAAAATCGAACCTGAAACTCGGATCTTAGAGAGCAGCCCCGGCACACAGCCAGCTTACATCAACCTTGTGACCCAACTGTTTACTACTATCTTGCATGGGCAACACCTCCTGCTTACTAAACGACAAGTTAATGAATGCGTAGTAACTTAGACGTCTCTAAAATTACTACGCACAAGATAACACATCTAATCGTATCTTGTTTGCACTGTATGGCTTTGACTACAGGGATTAAACACAATGTTCACAGAACTGGTGTTCTCAGATACATTATTCGCTTGTCAGATTTTTAATAGTCACTATCTGCGACGCAAATTCCTTTGCACTTAATGCCATTCGTGGCTGTTCGTTTGCAATGGGGACACAGAATCTTGTCGCTACAATCCTGGGATTTGCTTGAGTTTTGGGACTGATGAGAATCTTGTGCGGTTGCGATCGCGCGTTTTGTGACGGTGTTCATGGGTATGTCGTATGGCGTCACATCTATTATTACATTCTGTAAAGTTGAACCCAATCAATCCTCTGCTTAAAGGCCAGAGAGCCTTGTTTTATAAGGGATTTCTTCAATTGGCAGATTCTCGCAGTCCCAATCGTCGTATCGAAGTTGAAGTCGTTTCTCTCCGGCGTATTCTACGAGTCGCCCCCCATAGAGTCGTGCATCGTTGCCCAAGCTTTGAATCCGCACTAAGCCATTGAACACGGTGGCACGGGCGAGATAAATCACAAGATCGTCTCGGGAAGGACGATTGACCGTGGTGCTGGCCGTAAGGTGCGCGAGTCCTCGTTCATCGAGTTCTTGAGTCAGGGCCATGGCGGTATTACGAATACCTCGAATGGCTACGATCGCCGCTGCCACAGCCATGGTGATATCAATGCCATCGTCCGTTAGGATTTGATTGTTCGATAAATACTGAAAGTTGCGCTCTCTCAGGTCATCCCGAATGCGGCGATGAATCAAGTTCTGAGGATTGTAGTGGGTCAACGCTCCGACGATCGCCCCACACGCATCCCGAGGTTCACGCCAGGGAGATTCACGGGTTTTGCCATAAATTTGTCGCCCGCCTTCGCGTAGTCGTCCCACGTGAGTTTTTAGATCAATCGCAACCAGGGAAAGAGACTGAGAATTGCCTTCATAAACCCGTTGTTTGAGGTGTTCGTCTAGTTCGTGGGCGACGGTCACATGGGCCAATGTGGCTCCATTATCCGTGCCTCCCCCTGCGGGGAAGAATGCTTCCAGCTTCAGTTCACCGATTTCAGAAAGGGTCGCAAATCGAGAAGCTACAACATCTCGATAGCGCTTTGTTGCCTCCCCCTGGTGAATGCGATCGCCACAGTTGGTATAGGCCAACGTTGTCACCACACTCGGTAGAGTCATATCCGCACCGCAGGCTTTCATATCGTTGGGACTGGCTGCCGCAAACTGAAGTTCATCCCGGAGAATTTGGAGTCCTTTAATCAGGGCGTAGCGATCGCTCACAATCTCATTCAGGTAGTTGTGATACGCATTTCGCTCCATGCCAAAACTCGCACCGAGACTCCAAAAAGTATCAACCCGTTCTTGTGCAGTGGTCGGATCGAAGGGCAACGCCATAGCAACACCTCCTCAGCAGAGTCGCATTTCTCAATCTATATCAAGTGCCTTACGAACTAATTTTCCCAGGACTTACACAAGTCCTTTCTATTTAGAGCATTTTGTGGGTGGCGGCGGGCGCAGCCCGGTATGTGTTTCGAGAAATCTTCGTCCGATCCCCCTCAATCCCCCTTGAAAAGGGGGATTTCGAGCCAGCAACCTTGTGAGCCCCCTTTTTAAGGGGGCAGCGACAGCGGGGGAGCACACCGCCTCGCTAAACAAGTACGCAGCCCTCCACCACCCAAAAAATGCGCACGTCCTATTTCGTAGAGTTTCTTCAAGAAGTTCGCAATGAGTCTGAATATTTAACTTAAATACTGGGTCTGAATATTGGGTCTGAATATCTAGCCTGAATATTGGGTCTGAATATCTAGCCCGAATATATTATCAGCCGTAAACTCCGTTCTGCCCATAGCGGTTTGCACCAAAGGCGCGCCTCGAGCTTCGCGCCTTCGCTCCTTTATAAACCTCACAAATTCGTATACTCAACATGCTTAAAGTCCGCCACATCGACATTGCCTAAGTGATTACACTGGGAATTGTGGCCTTATTTCATCTGCCCCTCGTATCAGAATACGGGAGATTACCCTCGTTGATTCTCGTAAGATTCTCTTCAAACACAGGTCTCTACTCATGGGAAACCCAAAGGTTGCATATTTTCAAGGTCTCTATTGTGATCCCGTTCGTCTATCCGTAACTTCGGGAATGCTGAGTATAGTAAATGACGTGCTTCAAGCGACGTAATGGACGACTCTGCACAGCAACACTTTCACAATTACGACGGGCACAACTATGACGGGCATAAATATGATGGGGTCACGATGATGAGTACTGAGATCAGTGTATTAAACCCCACAGATTCTCACTGTGGGAACAACCTCAGTCATACAACTGAGCAGCAACGGCTAACTTGCATTCATGAATTGGGTTTATTGAATCCGTCGAGTACCCCTGTGTTTGATGAAGCAACACAAACAGCCGCCCACTTTTTGAACACGCCGATCTGCATTTTAGGTGTCATGAATGGCGATCGCCAACACTTTAAAGCAGCCATCGGGCTCTCTCGCATCGGGCTCATGAACGACTTAGCGGTTTCTCGCCAACTGCCCCGCCACGAATCCTTTTGCAACACCGTTGTTGAGCTCCAGCAAAAGTTGTTGATTGAAGACACCCTAGAACGACCTGAATACCAAAATTATGTATTGGTCACGCGCTATGGGATTCGGTCTTATCTTGGCGTTCCGGTCATCGCGTCAAGCGGACAGTGTGTCGGCACTCTGTTTGTCATGGATCTGGTGCCTCGCACGTTTACCGGAAAAGACATCGCGTTTCTTGAACTGATAGCCCGCTGGAGCATCAGCGAATTTGAGAGAAATACTCTCATCCCGTCCATGCAGCCCTCGCCCCAATTCCCTGCCTATGGGATGGACACCGCCCACCCGTCCCAGCATGACAGAACTCAAGAAACCGAACTTGCTCTGATCAAAGCAAACCTCATCACTAAAATGGCGCAGGAACTCCGAACGCCGCTGACCTCAATCATTGGCATGACCAGTGTGTTGATTCGAGAAATTTATGGGCCACTTACTGACAAGCAGAAAGAGTACATGGATATTGTGCATAGCGGCAGTCAGTATATGCACTCGCTGGTCAGTGAAATTGTAGAACTCCACAATCTGAAAGAAGATTCGGTTGAACTTGAACTCAGCCAAGTCGATATTGAAATGCTGTGCCAGCAAGCCCTTGCTAGCTTAGAAGATGTAGCCCAGCGACAAGAACAGACCATTCAACTCAGTGTTGAACCCGGACGCCGAATGTGGCTGTTGGATAAAAGTAAAGTTCGTCAGCTTGTATACCACCTTGTTTTTCGGGTCATTCAATATTCAACGCCTGGCAGTACCGTTCGTGTGCATGTGTCCCGAAAGGATGAAGGACTCAACCTATCGATTTGGACGTCTCACCCCTGGTTAGATGACACGTCGAATCATGTAGATGCTTACACCAGTGCGCGAGATACACTCCAGTTGCTTACTCAGCCCTATTCTCCATCTTTAATATCAGAAATTTCCGGTGCCCGAACCGCCGATAACGGTCAGAAGAGACAGCCTCAATCCAATGCCTTGTTGCTTTCGCAAGGAACTCAAGCGGGTTCTGAACCACAAGAAAATTGCCGACAAATTCGGCAGAATTTAGGGCTTGTTCTTAGCCAAAAGCTCACAACCCTTCATGGAGGCTCAATTTCACTCCAGGGGTCGTCCCAGTCAGGATATCGGTATGTGATTACGCTACCTCGTCTGGATTCGAAAGAAATGGGTAACCCTCACGAGTAGGACGAGTCATCCACAGACCCACCCTTACAGCTCAACTCTTGGGATTGCTGATTTTCGGGATGAATTTGTGTGTGGGAGCCGCGCACCGCGCGGCTCCCACACACAAATTCATCCCCAGATTAAGTAACACCCAACTCTTTACCCTGAAAGAGTCGGGCTAAATCGGCTGAGGCACATAGAAACACGAGTCGCAAGACACAGATAGCGCTATGCGCGCTAGTTCAGTACAACTGGGTAGGGCGCAGTTGCGTCCCACCCAGTTGTTTTTGTGCTTAACGCGGTTGCAAACCGCTATAGAAAAACGAATCAAAAGGCGAGTAGAACCATGACGCTACCCACGTTTTTAGGAATTGGTGTGGAAAAGTCGGGAACAACCTCGATTTATCACTATCTCAAACAACATCCAGAGATATTCATGAGCCCCATTAAAGAAACCAATTTTCTAGAGCAGGAGTGGGGCGAGGATGTTGTTCAAGCTCACCGAGACCTGGCGAAACGGGTCGATACCCTTGAGAAGTATCAGCACTTGTTTGAGACCGCTGGGAACGCCAAGGCGATCGGAGAAATCTCACCGAACTATTTGTTCCACTATCAATCCTCGTCGAAGCGCATCCAGCGCTATGTTCCCCACGCGAAGATGATTGCAATTCTCCGAGACCCGGTCGAGCGGGCCTTTTCAGACTACTTGATGCATCTCCGAGATGTGATCAATGGAGGTCATCCGACCCCTCTTGCAGATCAGGTTCGATACAAGTCACAAACGTCGTTCACGATTAGAAAAGGCTTGTATTACGCCCCCCTCAAGTTCTTTATCAATACCTTTGGCGCAGGTCAGATCAAAGTCTGTCTCTACGAGGATTTATGCTGTGCTCCTGTTGAGCTGATGCAAGATATTTATCGATTTCTGGGTGTAAATGACTTGTTCGTCCCCAATGTGTCCCAAAAGGCCCAAGTGGCTCAGGTGCCAAAGTCAACGGCTGTGAATCGCCTTCTGCGAACTAAAAATCCCTTGAGATCTGGTGCAGCCTCAGCGTTGAAGCTGCTGGTGCCCCCTTCTGCCCGTCAGCGCATTCGAGCACAGCTCATTCACATGAATTCTCAAACAAAGGAATCTGTTACGTTGTCGGTTGAGGAGCGATCGCTCCTTGCAGATTTCTATCGTGATGATGTGCAGAAACTGCAAGAGTTGATTCAGCGCGATCTATCCGGATGGCTCAAGGTGAGTTGACTGACAATTAGTTGACTGACAAAAGTGTAAATTGGCGTTGAGCACAGCGATATACAAGGGATATCACTGGGCAGACTAGAGCGATGCTACCTCCTCCACAAGAAAACTCGTAGAACTCGGCCTGCGTAATACAATATTTGACGTAATGAAACAAAAGTCTACTTAGATATACACATAGGCAGGTTTCAAGATAATTGCAAATGGCGTACTCTTGCTGAAGATCTGGTACGGAGCTGAGAGTTTAATAGCTTGCATAGCTGATTTGAGTAGACGGCTTAAAGAGTGACACTTACGTTTTCATACGGATTCAAAGCCACCGTATTGTAATAATCACAAACTACAGAGCCTCGCAAGCTCAGAAACAGTAAATCACCTGATTTCCTTTTTGAGACTTTGTGCTTTGCTTCTAGTGAGCCAGCCTATGCGTGAGCGGGATACGCATTTTCCCTGGGGCAATGGTCTCCGGCTTTACCGGAATCACCCGAAGAAAATGTGTTTCTACAGTTGATTTAACCAGTTTTTCTGGTATAGTGAGCAACCTACTCGAAGTTTTCCGATTTCTGAGCCAGTTTCTGGAATTGAACGGCTACTAAGAGCAATGGCTTTTTTCCCATTTTATTCCACTGGTGTGAGCTTCATTGGTTCATTGTTCTCAGATTAGTTCTCAAGTTCATTGTCTTCAAGTTAGGTGTCTTCGAGTTTATTGTCTTCAAATTTAATTGTCCTTATCTAGTTGCCCTCAAGGAGGTGATATGACATGACGCCCAATACGTATTCTCGTCTCATTCAGTTTTTACAAGACGAATTGGCCATTTCCCCGTCGTCCATCGACGTTGCCTTACGTCAGAGCCAAAGTGATCCGGGACCGTTGCCGATGATTCTTTGGAAATATGGACTCATTACGCTTGAGCAGTTAAATCAGATTTTTGACTGGCTCGAAACAGCATAATTTTGCATTGACGAATTACATTGATAGGGGTTTTCACTGGAGCACACATCATCTTTTCTTAAGGAGATTCAATGCTTACCCATACACCAATGTCTGACAAGGCAACTCTTGCTGAATCAAAGGCATCCAAAAAGAAAAGCGAGTTCTACAGAACTCGCTTTTCTTTTTGGATGCTTTTAACTGGGAAGAAGAATATTTGGAATCGTCTATTCGAGAACCAGGAGTTTAGAGGGTGTTTTAAAGGTTGCATTTGTCATTCCGAGAGGAGCGAAGCGCAACGAAGAATCTGGCTTTGAGCCTTTACGCCGAGATGCTTCACTTCGCTATTGCTCCGTAGCGCCGATGGCGCGGCTTCGCCAACAGCATGACATTCAATACTTTTCAAACACCCTATTTGGCTCAATTAAAGTGTGTCACATTAGGGACAAGGCATGCCCTGCCTCTGTCCTTAGCGTAAAGTTGCAATTCGCCTAATCCTAGCAAGAGGACTCGAATCGCTAAAACTGCTGAAGGAAGCGAAGATCGCTGTTGTATAGACGACGAATGTCATCAAGCTGATGTAGAACCATGGCAAATCGTTCAACCCCGAATCCCGCAGCAAAACCCGTGTAGACATCAGGGTCATATCCAACGGCTTTTAAGACATTTGGATCAACCATTCCACATCCAAGCACTTCTAGCCATCGCCCTCGCCACTGAACATCGACTTCCGCTGAGGGTTCGGTGAAGGGGAAGAAGCTCGCCCGGAAACGAATCGGCAAATCCCCAAACATTTCTTTCAGGAAAACTTTAACGGTTCCTTTCAAGTCCGTAAATGTCAGCCCTTTGTCAACTGCCAAAATTTCTAGCTGGTGGAACACAGCAGAATGGGTCGCATCAACGGTATCTCTGCGATAAACCCGTCCCGGAGCTGCAACCCGAATGGGTGGCTCGTGTTGCTCCATGTAACGAATCTGAATGGAGGAGGTATGGGTTCTCAACAAGTGCCCGTTCGGAAGATAGAAGGTGTCCTGCATGTCTCTGGCAGGATGGTCATCTGGGGTGTTGAGTGCTTCGAAGTTGTAGTACTCCGTCTCCATTTCTGGCCCCTGGGCAACGGTGTAGCCCAGGCCGATGAAAATATCCAGTGCTCGATCGATGGTTTGAGTGAGGGGATGCAGGGTACCTTGGGGACGATAGACTCCTGGCATGGTGACATCCAGGCGTTCAGCTGCCAGCTTTGCTTCGATCGCCGCTGCCTCTAACCCACTGCGGCGATTGTCTAAATCGGTTTGCAGAGCAGTTTTCACCTGGTTAGCCAGGGCTCCAATGCGAGGGCGATCGCCCGCATCGAGTTTTCCCATTCCCCCCAGCACGGCTGAAAGCTGTCCTTTCTTGCCGAGATACTGAATGCGAATGTGCTCAAGTTCATCAAGGCTTTGAGCTGAGGCAACCGATTGTTGGGCTTCAGTTTGCAGAGCTGTAAGTTGAGATTCAAGATCGCTGAGCTGAACAGTCATCAATTTTGGCAGGTATAAAGTAGATTGGCGGTGAACACTTTAACGCTTATATCCATAAGCTTATATCAATCTGATAGAGGTCGTGAACACGCCATCGATTTCATCCTCACGTTCGTTCCATTTACATCATCTCTATGAAGCTCTTAATTAGTAACGACGACGGTATCTTTGCCCAGGGGATTCGCACGCTTGCCAATACCCTGGCGACTGTCGGGCATGCCGTCACCGTTGTGTGTCCCGATCGAGAAAGATCGGCTACAGGACATGGATTAACCCTCCATAAACCCATTCGAGCTGAGGAAATTCAAACCATTTTTCATTCCTCTGTTCGTGCGTGGGCCTGTTCTGGAACGCCCTCAGACTGTGTCAAGCTTGCTCTGGGAGCGTTGTTGGAGAGTCCGCCAGACTATGTGTTATCGGGCATTAACCACGGCCCCAACCTCGGAACCGATATTCTCTACTCCGGTACGGTCTCCGCTGCGATGGAAGGACTGATGGAAGGGATTCCGAGCATTGCGTTTAGCTTGGGGAGTTTTTCCTCTCAAGAGTTTCAACCTGCTGCGAACTTTGCAGTGCAGTTACTCAAACATTTGGCCGATGCCCCATTGCCTGAACCCACGTTGCTGAACGTTAACATTCCAGCGGTAGAAGAGTCGGCGATCGCCGGTGTCCTGTGGACGCGTCAAGGCATTCGTCGATATGTGGATTTATTTGAGAAACGCATCGACCCGCGAGGAAAAACCTACTACTGGTTGGCTGGAGAAGTGCTCGAAGACGTTGAAGATCACCTTGAACAAGTGCCTGGATTTGCGGCTCTTGAGAGGAATCAGGAACGTTTGAAAGACATCAAAACGGATGTTCAAGCCATGCGGCATCACTGCATCACGATTACGCCTCTCCAGTACAACCTCACCTGTGCTGCGAAGTTAAGTGATCTAAGTCACCGAAAAATTGGGGATTGATCGGACTTGCTGGTAGCCCCAGGTATGCCGTCCGCATGACCCCAAAAAAATGCATACAGCTCCACAGGTTAAGGTTTGAGCATGTTTTCCCCGCGCAGCGGGGAAAACATGCTGATCGAATGTCCTAACGCAAAACCGTAAAGCTATAAATCCGATTGTCTTAAGTTTTCATTTGCAGACAGCGTGGATTTTTTGCCTTGAATGTATAGTCAACGTATATTGAACGATAAATTGGGCATTCTAATACCAGGGTGTGACGCCTATCGGCTTGCAAAAAATGTTATGAAGTGCAATTCCGTGACGAATCAATGGGGATAATTCATTTCTTTTGGGTTAACTAGGATTACAGTTGCAGAATTGACTTCTGTGTAATTCTCAACAATGTTTTCCAAGGTTAAATGTTTCCAAGGTTAGAATAAGTGCATTCTCTCTGAATTGTTGCATCTTGCTTTAACCATTCATAGGGTTGTCGCTTGCCAGTGCTTTTTGTGAGAATCAGTAACCGTTGCTGAAACTGCTCATGTCTGATCCAACTAATCAGTTTATTATCCGTTTTTGGGGTGTTCGAGGAAGCATCGCGTGCCCCGGAGAAAAGACCGTGCGGTATGGGGGCAACACCTCCTGCATAGAGATGTTAGTGGCTGGACACCGTTTAATTTTTGACGGCGGTACTGGTCTGCGGGTGCTAGGGCAATCCATTCTCAAGGAGATGCCTGTGAGGGCCAAGATGTTCTTCACACATTCCCATTGGGATCACATTCAAGGCTTTCCATTCTTTGTTCCCGCATTCGTTCCGGGCAATCAGTTTGACATTTATGGGGCGATCGCCCCCAATGGCTCGACTATCGAGCAGCGATTGAATGATCAGATGCTCCACCCCAATTTCCCTGTACCTTTACAAATCATGGGAGCGCAGCTTAACTTTTGCGATATTGAAGTGGGTGAAACTGTTGAGGTCAGCGAGGATGTCAAGGTTGAGAATGCACTCCTGAATCATCCAGGAGAAGCTGTTGGCTATCGAGTGAACTGGAAAGATTATTCCGTAGCCTATATCACCGACACTGAGCATTTTCCCGATCGGTTAGACGAAAACGTCATTCACTTGTCACGGAATGCTGACGTCATGATTTATGACGCAACGTACACCGATGAGGAATATCATTCCGAAAAAACGAGCAAGGTCGGGTGGGGTCACTCAACTTGGCAGGAAGCCGTTAAGGTCGCAAAGGCCGCCGACGTCAAGAAGCTCGTTATTTTTCACCATGACCCGCTTCATACCGATGACTTCATGGATGATATTAAGGATAAAACGGCTCAGGAATTTCCCAATAGTGTAGTGGCCTGGGAAGGTCTTGAAATTGATCTGTTGAGGCAACCGTCGGTTGCGGTCGGCAGCGTGGCATAGGATCAAAAAAGAATGCAGACGGAGAGTGTCGGTCCCCGTCTGCATTCTTTTTTTGACATGCTTCATGGCAGAAGTCTCTGAAATTTCCCCAGAGGTATCCGTCCGATTTCGCTTTGTGTCAAAATATGAAGCGTGAATATTATTACGTCTCCAGACACAATCGCACGTCCTACAGCCATTGCCCTTGGTAATTTTGATGGTATCCATCGAGGGCATGAAAACGTGATTCGCCCTATTTTCTCATCGCAGAGTGGCGTGCCAACGGTTGTTTCGTTTCAGCCTCATCCCAGAGAATGGTTTAGTGGTCAGCGGTTGACGCTGTTGACGCCGCTGGCAGAAAAGTCAGATTACCTTGCGAGAATGGGCGTTCAACAGCTTGTTGTTTTGGCGTTTGATCAGCAGCTCGCGACCTTATCGCCCCAAGCTTTTGTCGAGCGCATTCTTCTCGAAACCCTCCATGCCCGTTGGATTAGTGTGGGGCAGAATTTTAAGTTTGGGCACCGACGCGCCGGAACAACGGAAGATCTCAGGGCGATCGCCGCAGCGCATAACATTCACGTGAATATTGCCGAACTTCAGTGTTGTGGCGATGAACGCATCAGCAGTTCCGCCATCCGTGAAGCGCTCACCAATGGTGATGTCAGCCGTGCCAATCGACTGCTTGGGCGTCCTTATCAGCTCCGTGGCATTGTCGTCAAAGGACAGCAGCTAGGCCGCACGATTGGGTTTCCCACCGCCAATCTCCAGATTCCTGAGAATAAATTTTGTCCTCGACAGGGCGTTTACTATGTGTCCGTTCACTGTGCAGAAGAACCTTCCCTGAAGGACTTTCCAGCCGTCATGAATATCGGTCATCGGCCAACGGTGGATGGAACCCGCCTAACCGTTGAGGTGCATCTATTGGAGTGGATCGGCGACATCTACGGTAAAACACTGCACGTCGAGCTGATCCAGTTCCTTCGCTCAGAACAGAAGTTTAGGTCTTTGGATGAGCTGAAAGAGCAGATTGCAATTGATTGTCGAATGGCGCGATCGCTCACCCGCGTGAGTTCATGAACTGCTTACTGGTTGCTCCCTACCGATAGCGTTTTACCCAGGAGTAACTGCTTGGGTTGTCCCAATAACCACGTTGACAATCCTATTTCTGACCGTTCGACCTGATACCCCAGCTTGTGATAAAGCGCCTGTGCAGGTGCATTATTTTCCAGGGTATGCAGATAGATGTCCTGGAAGCCCCACCGTTGAGCAACGACTTCGCATCCGTTCAGCAGGTGTTGGGCAACGCCCTGTCGCCGATAGTCTGGATGAGTGGCAAGGTTCGAGATATAGGCATATTGCGAGCTGAAGAAAGACAGCGATCGCCGTTTAACAGATAGTTCTACCGTGCCCATAATGCGGGGGTGCGGGCGATCGCCCACGTCGTGTTGACAGGCAATGATACAGGCATACCGGGTCGTTTTAGATTGAATGCGCGATCGCAAATCCTCGTAGATACCAAACCGTAGAATCGGATGAAAAATCTCCATCCACGGATCATCGCCATGAAAGCTCAGTGTCAGAAGGGCAGCGAGTTCTTTCGCATCATTCACTGACGCTGTTCTCAGAAAAAAAGACGGAGTCTCAAGAATCGTCTCAGATTCGCTGTTCTGTATGTTTTTCCAAAACTTGAATAGGGTGATGTCAGTAGACATGTGGCGTTTTAATTAGCAGGTGTAATGGATTGACCGAGTTAGGGCTTGGCCGAGTTCAGGAAACGGCAAAATTGAGCGATGCCCTTCTGTTCATAGAGTTATGTCATTTATAAATGCGGGCATTCTTATGTTAGGCGATGCGTCTGCTTGACGGTGTTCAATGCAGGCGATTTGTCTAGTCCTAATCATTAGGGTTGTGGTTGGCGTTTACAGTGGTGCTCTAGCAATTTTCTGGAATCATACATGACGACCGACACAAAGGCAGGGATCAGGACGTCGAGAAGATAGGGTACATCTACGTGCGCCCATCATGATGTCAATGTGCAACGTTTTCCCCGTTATAGCGATGTGCATTCGCATTAAGCACAGACACGGTTGTGTCACACAACCATGCTTAACCTCAGCGCACAGCGCTGTATGCATTGGTATGGCATGAAGCCAAACATAAATAAAGCTGAACGTTTCAGTGGTGCGTTTGTGTGTTTCAAATTGTTTTGCAACTACAGGGGCCTAGGCCATTGTCAGAGCGTGTATGTGTTCATCCCATGTCTTTTTACCGGGAGAGGTATCAATGACATCTCCGTCTGGTCGAAAACAACTCAGTACCAAAGCAAAATTACTGGTCGTTGACGACGAGCCTGACAATCTTGACTTACTGTATCGAACTTTCCATCGGGATTTTCGAGTGTTAAGGGCTGAGAGTGGCCCGCAGGCACTTGAAATTCTCGAACGAGAGGGCGAAGTTGCTGTCATCATTTCTGACCAGCGCATGCCTTACATGAGCGGGACAGAGTTTTTAGGCTTGACCGCAACTCGGTATCCCGACATTATTCGCATCATTTTGACGGGATATACCGATGTCGATGACTTGGTTGAAGCCATCAATGCAGGAAAGGTATTTAAATATGTCACGAAACCTTGGGACGATGAGGAATTAAAGTCGGTTGTCCGTCAAGCGGTTGATACCCACTGCATTCTTAAAGAGCGCACCCAGGATCTCCGCCGGACGCTGCATCGAGAAACGTTGCTGAATGCAGTGTCGAGTGCCATTCGAGGAGCCTTAAGTTCTCAGCAAATTCTGCAAACAGTGGTTGAAACGGTAGGACACATGTTTCATGCGGATTGCTGTGTGCTCCGTCCGTTTCACGGCAATGAGCTGAGTGATGATTGGTACCTCCATACGTCTCCATCGTTGGGGTTTATGGATGTCACCCCCGAAGGAGACGGGTCAGCCACAGACCTGAATATTTCGCCATCGCAGCTAGCCGATCTGCTATGGGACATCCGCGAGGTTCAGGTGATTCAGACAGCGGAGAACGATGAGTCGGCTGAAGGTGTCGCAGGTTCTCCTCACCAGACCTATCGAGAATTAGGCATTCACTCAAGCTTGCTCGTTCCGATGCTGTATCAGCAAGAATTGTTGGCGATTCTTGCGCTTCACCATATCCGAGGTCCGTATCACTGGGCGGAAGACGATATCAAGCTGATTACACTGGTCGCAGACCAAGTGGCGCTTGCGTTGTCTCAAGCGCGCACCTATGAACAGGTTCGAGCGCTGGCTAAGCGAGAAACGCTGGTGAACATGATCACCACAGCAATTCGCTCGACGCTGAATCTAGAAGAGATTTTTGCTGCGATTACTCAGCAGTTGGGGCAGGCGTTGCGAGTGGATGGCTGTGCGCTGTCATTGTGGACAGAAGAGGATAATTTTGTTCACTGTGTGGGATTGTATGATGCGACCGCCAGTGCCGCTAAAGATAACAATTCGTCTGGGTGGTCGAGCGTTGGAGAAACATGGACCAGTCCGCTGATGAGTGATGGCGCAACGGAATCTCAATTCACCTCTCATCCGTCTGCTAACCCGTCTGCTGACCATCGGCCTTTGCCAGAGTCATTTGCGCCGATTGATGGAAATCCTGTGCTGAAGCAGTTGATTGCGACACAGGCACCTGTCGTGGTGGATGATTTGAGTCAGCATTCGGAACTCAACCAGCTCGATTTGCCGTTGCGATCGCCCCCTGCCCGTGCGTTGCTCGTTGTGCCGTTGATGACGGAGGGGAAAATCATCGGCAGCATTTCACTGCGCCAGGTTAAGGATGCTCGTGTGTGGCAGCAGGACGAAATTGGTCTGGCTCAAGCGGTTGCGGCTCAAGCGGCGATCGCCGTTTATCAGTCGCGCCTCTTTCAGACCACGCGCCAACAGGCCGAAAAGCTGCTGGAGTTGGATCGACAAAAGACCGAGTTTTTCCAAAATATTTCCCACGAATTTCGCACCCCCCTGACGTTGACGATTGGTCCCCTGGAATCGGCAGTGGCCAAGGGTGAAAGCCTACCCTATGAGCAGTCGGTCATTGCCCTGCGCAATTCCCGTCGCCTTCTCCGGTTGGTGAATCAGCTTTTAGATCTCCAGCGATTAGACGCAGGCCGGATGCAATCCATGTTCTGCCCGTGCGATTTGCAGGCATTTGTTCATCACATTGTTGAAACCTTCCGGCCTTACTGTGAAAAGCGACAAATCTATCTCCATACCCATTTTCAACCCTGCCCAACCGTTTTCCTGGATGTGGAAAAGTTCGACAAGGTGGTGTACAACCTCTTGTCCAATGCGATGAAATTTACTCCAGTGGGGGGACATATTCATATCTTCGTTCGACCTGAGGGCGATCGCTGCATTCTACAGGTGAAAGATAGCGGAATTGGCATTCGAGAAGACCAAATTCCCTATCTATTTGAGCGGTTCCGGCAAGCCGATGGCTCCACCAATCGCACCTACGAAGGCAGTGGCTTGGGTCTAGCCCTGGTCAAAGAACTGGTGGAGATGCATGGGGGCGACATTCATGTGGACTCGGTCTACGGAGAGGGCACCACCTTCACTGTTTCTCTGCGCCAAGAAGCGCACCACTTGCCTGCGGAACAAGTGTCAGATGCTCCGGTCGAATTTGAAACCGACCGAGCCATCGTTGAACTGGCCGACATTTACACCGACGAAGACGAGACAGCTGACGACGAAGCGCAAGATTCTCCATCAGCGTCACGCTCGACACCTGACGACCATGCGTCAGTTCGTCCGTCCGATGTTCCACGGACGAGCGGACCAACGAGCACGGATGAGGACGTGTCCCACATTCTAATCGTGGATGATAATCCTGATTTACGGCGCTATGTCAAACACGTGCTGGAAAAAGCGGGCTATCACGTCACGACGGCACGAAATGGAGAAGAGGGCTTAGCTGCTGCACAGAGACATCGTCCGGATTTGATTCTGACTGACTTGATGATGCCGCGCATGTCTGGATTAGAGATGATCGAAGCGATTCGTAATGATGACTCGTTGAAAGGCACGCCAATGGTTTTGTTGACGGCCAAGGCCAATGAAGAAACTCGCATTGAAGGGGTTGAGCAGGGCGCGGATGCCTACCTGTCGAAGCCATTTAATCATCGAGAACTGTTGGCCGAAGTTCGTAATCTGCTGGCCCTGAAAGCCAGTGAGCGACGGGTGGCCAAGCTGAATACCTATTTGACTGAAACTGTTCTCCAGCGATTTCTCCCGCAGTCTTTGGTGGAAAAAGCGGCTCACGGGGAATTGTCGCTTGATTTAAGACCCGAGCCTCGCCTGGTCACGATTCTGTTTAGCGATATTGTTGGCTTTACCCAGCTATCCAACACGCTCCGGTCTCGTCGGGTAGCTGAGCTACTCAACGAATATCTAACGGCCATGACCCACGCTATTTTTGATAACGGTGGGACGATTGATAAGTTTATGGGCGATGCCATTCTTGCCATTTTTGGGGCACCGGAGGAGCTTTCTCCCAATGACCAGGTGCGGCGGGCGATCGCCTCTGCCCGTCAAATGTATGGTGCCCTGCAAACCCTCAACCAGAAATGGAGTGAACAGGGCATTCCAGAAGTGCAGTTTCGCTGCGGCATTCACCAGGGAACGGCTGTCGTCGGTATGTTTGGTAGCATCGAGCGTTCTGATTACACGGCAATTGGTCCTAGTGTGAATATTGCTGCACGCATCCAAGAAGCGGCTGATCCTGGCAGTATCTTAGTGTCTGCGGCTGTTGCTGATTATTTGGACGATACTGCAATTCAGAAATACAGTCCCTTAAAACTGAAGGGGGTGGATGAAACGGTGCTGACTTTTGCGATTAAAGCGGATCCCTCTCACGGATTGGAAAATCACGGATGACGAGCGGGCGATCGCACTGTTCATGCTAAGCATTCCTACGCAAGTTCTATAAAAGCACTCTTTTTATTTATTAGAACTTTATGGTGCTTGCTCTGAATCTATTCTGACTGTTTCCTAATTCCGTTGAAAACGTAATAGCAAGGGCTCGATGGTCTAAAAGAGGTCCATCGCGACCCAGCGCATTTCGAAAGGCTTGTATAGCTTTACGCTTTTGCGTTAGGACATTCGAGCCGCATGTTTCCCCCGCTGCTCGGGGGAAACATGCTCAAACCTTAACCCTTAGGGCTATACCTGGATTTAAATTTTTATCTGGATTTAGCTGTCTACCCCTCGAATCATATGTTTCGTAAGGTCATCTCAAAAGGTAGCCTTCCGCTTTAGGTGCATCTCCAGAGTTTTGAGTCAACTCATGGCATAGAACCCCCTCAAGGTTCTGCAAGGTAGTTGATTCTGTAGCGACATTATCTGGAGGTCCTTCTCTCGTGCGATCAGTGCCACGGCTTCATTTTGAAAAGCATTCTTCAGAACTTGGTCAACGCCCCCCGACTCAGACATACCCAAGGAAACGAACGCAGACTCTCAACACAGTTCCGAAGCTGACGGTATTGAATCAGTTTTTTCCACCAGACTACGCCCCAACGGGGCAACTTCTGAGTGAATTGACGACTCATCTGAGTCAGCACGGTGTTCGCATTCGTGTTTTTGCTGGACAGCCAAGCTATGCGTTTCAAGCGACGGATGCGCCGACCTGGGAAACTCAGGGTTTGGTGAGTATTCGGCGATCGCGCCTTGCGAGCCTGTGGCCAACCCGAATTCGTGGAAAAGCCGTCAACGGTCTGTTGTATTGCATTCGAGCAGGACTGCATCTGATTCGCAATATGCATCAGATAGATCAAATTCTGATCACGACATCTCCTCCATTTCTTCCGGTGTTGGGGTATCTTGCCAACCTCTTGTTTGGCCTGTCGTATGTCTGTCTCATCTACGATTTGTATCCCGATGTTGCCATTCAACTGGGTGTCGTGAGTGAGAACCATCGAATTTCGCGACTGTGGCGCTGGATCAATCGTCAGGTATGGCGTCGAGCCGATGGCATCATCGTTTTGAGTTCGTGCATGAAGGAACGAGTGACCGCTCACTGTCCCGAAGTTGCTGAAAAGGTTTCAGTCATTCATAGCTGGGCCAATCCTGACGTGATCGTTCCCCGAGAGAAAGTTCAGAATTGGTTTGCGATGAAGCATCAGTTGGTTGAGCCCTTTACGGTGCTTTACTCCGGGAATATGGGGCGATGCCACGATGCTCAAACCATTCTGGAAGCGATGCAGATGCTCAAGGACGAGCCGATTCAATTTGTGTTCATCGGAGGAGGAGCTAAGCGAGTCCAGTTAATTGAACAGGCAAATGCCTTAGGTCTGACGAACGGGGTGTTCTTACCCTATCAAGATAAGGAAGATTTGCCCTACTCATTGACCGCGTGTGATCTTTCGCTTGTCAGCGTCAGTCCAGAAGCTGAGGGACTTGTCGCGCCGAGTAAATTATATTCTGCCCTCGCGGCTGAACGTCCGATTGCAGCCATTTGCGATCGCCAATCTTACCTGAGTTCCCTAATTCGGGATGCCGAGTGTGGAGCCACATTCACCAGTGGCGACAGTGCAGGGCTTGCGGAATTTATTCGCATGCTACAGGCCACCCCATCAACAGCGAAACAGATGGGAAAGCAGGGGCGCACGTATCTACAACAGCACTTCACTCCGGCTCGTATTGCCCAGCAATATCACCGGGTTTTGTTTGAAGGTGCGGTTCAGTCTGAAACATTTCCGCCTGTCTCAAAATCCCTCACGTTCTTAAAGGGAAGTTCTTAACACGCTTGTCATCATGCTACTTCTCTTAGATATTCTGCGCGTACAGACCTCGGGGTCAGTGCTGGAGTCACCTCTAGCGATAGCGGTTGCAAATCGCCATGTTTCAGGACTGATTGTACTGGCTCCGCTGAGTGCGATCGCCATCGTATTCGGTGCCATTCCGTTTATTAACCAAACTGCTCGACGATATAACCGGCTTGATCGACCGTCGGCGCGCAAAGTGCATCAACG
>JAYKJC010000511.1:0-17776 GCA_035285885.1 Leptolyngbyaceae cyanobacterium
AAGATGCTGCTGTCGGAGCATGGGGCGTCGGTTGGGAAGTGTGGCTCGATGGCATGGAAGTCACGCAGTTTACCTATTTTCAGCAATGCGGTGGCATTGATTGTCGCCCTGTATCCATTGAAATTACCTACGGACTTGAACGACTAACCATGTATTTGCAGGATGTTGATTCAATTTTCGACATTCGCTGGAACGATACGCTGACCTATGGGGATGTATTTCTGCAAAGTGAAATCGAAAACTCGTCGTACAACTTCGAAGCTTCTGACCCAGAAACATTGTTCACGCTCTTCAAAATCTTTGAGCAAGAAGCTCAGCGACTGATGGAGTTAGAACTCGTCATCCCGAGTTACGAGCACGTCCTGAAATGTTCGCACACCTTCAATTTGCTCGATGCTCGGGGGAGCATTTCAGTGACAGAACGAACGCGATACATCGCCCGTGTTCGATCGCTGGCGCGACAAGTGGCGCAACTCTATCTCCAACAACGGGAGGCGATGGGATTTCCGCTTTTGAAAGAGTCTCACGTTCCCCCGGCAAAAGACCCTGCCTCCAGTGCAGCGTAAGTCCTGGTTCATGCTGAATCTCGCAGTGTGCAATCTGATGGCGTGCAATTTCACAGTATGCAATCTCACAGTGCCCATGTTCTCAGATGTCTGTGTCGATGCAAGCAGAACGCCAGGATTCGTCCACTAGTCAAAACAATCCCTAAACGCAGATTTCTTATGGTGAACTCTAGTTCTCTAGCCGTACCGTCATCAGCTTCAAGTCAACATCCAGGTGATGACTTTCGTATTACGTTCGCGCCGTTATTGATGGACGAGATATATCACGCGGTCGATGATGCTGCGAATGGTGCGATTGTGATCATGAGCGGGATGGTTCGCAATCAGACGGATGGGCAACCTGTGGTGGCGTTGGAGTATCAGGCGTATGAGCCGATGGCGATCGCCATCTTCCGTCAAATTGCAGCTCAAATTCGGGAGACCTGGAGCGATGTTACCCACGTCGCCATTCATCATCGCACAGGCAAACTGATGGTTGGCGATATTAGCGTGCTAGTCGCCGTAGGATGTCCCCATCGGACAGAAGCATTCGAAGCCTGTCAGTTCGCCATTGACACCCTTAAACACAACGCACCCATCTGGAAAAAGGAACATTGGGCCAACGGAACATCCAGTTGGGTCAGTATTGCAGCCTGTGAGGAGACGCACTAGGGCTTGAAGGAAAAAGGAAAAAGGAAAAAGGGCTCTTGGACGTTGCTTCAAGTCTGAGTGAGCTGATGGATGATTCCTACGGCACGGCACTAGACGTTGGGGTTCGATCGCTGAAGATATTCTCAACGAGAAGACTCAGCGGTAAACAGATCGCTAAACCGTTCTCCAAGAAAATTGTTACGATATGTAACGGAGACAATGCTGTAAAAAGAATCAGCGTTTTTCTATTTGCCAAATTGCTGTTTGCCGAACTGATAGCTCTCTAATCGAATGTCACCCTTAGAAACCCAGCAACCTCATACTTCAGCTCAAGCCCTCAACTCCGATCCCAGTGCTGACTGGAAAATTAAGCTTCTTTATGATGGCGATTGTCCATTGTGTATGCGAGAGGTCAATTTTTTGAGGAAGCGTGATAAAGGACGAGGACGGGTCAAGTTTGTCGATATTGCCGATCCAAACTACAGTCCTGAGGCGAATGCTGGCATTGATTACGAGACAGCCATGGGACGCATTCATGCCATTCGCGCCGATGGAACCGTGATCAAGAATGTTGAGGTGTTCCGGCAAACGTACGATGTTCTTGGAATCGGCTGGATCTACGCCATCACAAAATGGCCTGTGATTGGCCCGATTGTTGACTGGCTCTACGATTGGTGGGCTGATCGTCGTCTAGCTTTAACCGGACGACCCTCTTTAGACACACTGGTTGAGTCTCGAAAACAATGCAGTGACTCCGAAGGTACTACCTGTCGTCTCTAGCCGGATGATTAAGGGTGCGAGTTTCAAGGGTGAAAACGACTTGAAGATCCCTGAACTTCCTGAATATTCTTGAACACCCTGAATATTAGCGTTGCTGACGTAGCCATTTGAAGCCAAACCAGGCGATGGGAAATAGGGCGATCGCCGAAGAAGGCTCAGGAATACGCTCAGGTGGGTTAGGCGGATCGGTGATACCTCGAACGGGCGGATTGTCGGCTGAATTTGCCAGCGTATAGCCAATCACATCAAACAGAATTTGGTCAGTCGTGCTGAATTGCAGAATTTGTTCGGCGTTGGGGGTCGGCTCAAATAAGCCGAGCGTTTCACCTCCAATCTCGTCGGCCTGCCAGCTACTTGGGCGATTGCCATCGCCCTTAATCAACCCTGTCGAAAAGTTTGCCAACGGGGTTTGTCCGCCATCGATTGAAAAATATTTACGAACTTCCGATCCTGTCAGGGTGGTGCGTCCAGTCGTCCAGTCAATGATGCCCAAGGCCGCACCTTCTGGCGAGAAGCGGTAGAGGTCAGGAAGACTCACGAATGGGAACTGATCATCATCAAAAAATAATTCCTCATCCCCATCAATAAATGGACTGTTGAAGTCTAAAACGCGGATGCCGCTGGTGTTTCCTAATGTTGCCCCCAACCCTTGCAATGCGACGCCTACAAAGTCATAGGCGAATGGATCGATGCCGTCTGAAACATCAAAATCCCAGTCAAAGCTGCTGTTAATAATGATTGAACCGTCATTGGGTGGAGGGGTCAGCCGTGCATTACAGATTCCTGTTCCAAGGGTTGGCAGTCCGAGGGCCTTGGCGTTAGCCGTTGTGATGCGAACCGAACGATTGTTGCACCCTCCGTCATTATCGACGTAGGGAACGCTGCTCCCCACACCGTTTGGATTGTCTAAGGTGCCGTTAATTAACAGATCAAAATCAATGAGTGAGAATGGAGAGTTAGTTAACTCGTTGCTTCCTTGCAACGAGTCAAAGGCTATTGCGTCGTTGAGAGAGGTTCTATCTGTCTGTAATGCAGCCAGCAAATCTCGATACTCGACGTTGGTATTCTCAGGAACGAAACGTCCTAATGAGGTGGTGTTAAACGGTTGATAATCGATGGTTAAATCAACCGTAATGTCATCCAACACGACGGAACTCCAGATTTGGCCTGCGTCTTCAAACCCTTTGATGACTTCAGGAGGCGTATCCTCCGGAAAATCAAAATTAAACTGTATGGCCTGAGCCCGAAACGCCCGGTCGAAGGGATTTAAAGCGATCAAGAGAGCGATCGCCGGACATATGAGCAACGAAAGTCTGGGGGAATGTATCATACAGTCAAAAATTCTCGTAACTGCGGTTCGAGATGCACTCAGCGCAACCAATGAGTAACCAATGGGTAGAACAAACTGTCAACGCCCATAGACCTCACAAGGGGTTCAGGACACTGATTGAGTGTTTGTATATCTGCCCGTCGCATCACTCCCTGAAATCATTTACAGAGCGAGGAATTCTCTGCGATTGAAAATTTCCTCATACTTTGCAATGAAATTTGTGTTGCAATTTGTGTTGCTGGCGCTTTACTGAAATCTTTCTCGATCTACACCACTGGATCTACGCATTACTCTGACGATGCTCCGTAGCACTACACACTTAATACGCACTTAAATAGAATCAATATCTTTTGGAAAGCTGTGCAAGGCATAGTTTTCCAAAAGAAATATGTCCTAAGTTTCACGCCTAGCGTCCTGTATATCGTCGAAATGATGCCTGTAGATATGCACCCCGATACAACGCATGAGGGTCATAGAATGCGCTCTAAACAACCCTCACGATTCTTTTCGCTGATTCAATTCGCTAATTTAATACTCTTTCCGTTCATCAGATGCCAACTGTCTAGGCATCTATCAACACCACACGTATTACAAGACTAGCCAGAACAACATGAAGTTCCTGATAGAATCACCGAGGCTTTACAAATTCTTGATACGACAACATCTTGAATTTACGTCATTTTTACGCACTGACTGCTCTCTAAGTTTGAATGACAACCCTCAGGGCTTAATACTTTTCGGTTAATTCTTGGCACAGAGCAAAAACCTTCAAAATGTATCTTTTAACACATTAAATAATTTTGTACGTAGCCATTGTGCCTAGCATCTTCCATCATTCAATGCGTCAATCCCAACAGGAAACGTCAGTATCAGTAGTAGCTTCCCGTTTAACTGGAAAACCTTCTCAAGTCTATTCAAAACCTGGATACGGTTTCGGGAAAGTCTTTAAAACAACGGTACGCTGACGGAAAGACTGACACCTACAATGGCACTGTTGAAATCTAAGAAGCTTTCAGACGAATCGCCCAATCGCCCCCCACCAAAAAAGGAAATTTGAGTGTCTCGCGACAGGTCATAACTCAGTCCTACGGTAACTTGATGATAGAAGTCGTTCCGGTTCTGTGTCGTGAAATCAACGAGAGTCAGACGGTAGGACAAGTCGGTTTCGAGTTTAGGAGTGATGTCATAGTCCAATGAAGCTCTTAACTGGTTAATGACCCGATTTCGAGACACTGGGTCTGAGAGATTGTATTCCAGCTCATATTCTGTATTTAGCGTTAGTCGGGAGGTCAGGCGATCGCGCCGCCCCACCGCAGTATAAAAAGTATGATCATTCAGGAAGCGATCGCCCGATCGTCGATCGAAAAATTGGTCATTATTCCAGCCTAATTCGAGATAAGCCCGTCGAGTAAATGCATGGTAAACCCCTAAATTAAATTCGATGTCGTTGTAATCCAAAGCAACTTCATCGGTGTATCGAACGAGGTTGCCACTGACAGATGACACCAAATATGTCCGAGATCCTAACGCTGGAAATGCGCTTAACGATAAGCCAGCCTGAATAATGCCATCGTCAATCGGATCATCCGACACTGAGAGAACGTTGTCTGTCCAGAAAAAGTTACTGAATGCTGTCAGGTATACCGATGGAGAAGACTCTTCTGATGGCGAGGGTAATTCCTGAGTTCGAATCACACCCAGCTCAGGATCTAAAATTTCGATAGAATCTACAGGCAATTCAATCAGTCGAAGAATCCCAAGTTCTGGATCTTCAATAAGGGTGTCTTGATCATCTGCATTGTCCCGGCTGTCTTGATTCTCCTGACTGTTTTGATCGTCCTGATTTTTCTCACGATCTTGATCGCCCTGACTGCCTGCACGTTCCCGACTGTCTGCACGCTCCCGGCTGTTCTGGCGATCAACAGAGCTTTCTTGATTGGGAACAACTTCGAGCCCATTATCCTCAAGCTTCAAGCTTCTGGATGTTTGGGTAGGCTCCGAAGTGAGAGGTTCGGATAATACAAGCTGAGAATCAGTCCGAGCGCTGTTATCTGCTGAGGCTAACCTTGGGAATAGGCTATCGAAAATTGCATAGGTCCACAGACTCGTAACGAAGATCAACCATAGCCCAGGGCGGTGCCGTCTTGTCATATCCCACCAATTTAAGTATTTCTGATTGCTAAGGGGAGTGATATTTCCACCATCTCTAAATGCCCCTCCTGAATGGCTTCCACGATAGTAGCTTATAGTGCTGTGCGCGTTGGGCGAGCACTTCAGTTCCCAATTAAGGCCAGGGATGTCTATAGCTACATCAGCACTTTCATAACACTGAGTGTACAAATTTTCTATAGATGAAACGAATTGTGAGCAGTGAGACAGACGGCGATCGCCTTACCCGTCACAATTTGTTTGGAAATGTCATATCGACAGTGCTAATGCGCAACTAACAGCATCGTTTACCCTGACGTCTCGTCAACCTATGTGAATATGCGGTAAAGTACTTACGCGTGTGTATGTTGATTCTCATATCTGAACCTGAACTTGAGCTTCATAAAAAGCGAAGTTGCTCTGAAATGCTTTAGTGCATTGTCGGTGCTTGATGTTTCAGAAAATTTGGGCTAGGGCATGAAATAACTTATTGAGAAGAGCTTCTGAACAGGGGCACTTCCAGTTGTTATTGAAGGGTGAGCTTGATGATGGACTGTCATCAGTTTTCCTAATCATCGATGACATCGTCGTTGTCGTTTGATTCTTGTCGATGAGTGTGGATCTATCAATATGCGTCGAACCCTTATTCTGATTGTTACATTTCTCATCTGTGGCCTAGAATCGCAGATTGCTATTCGTTCAGCCTCTGCAACCACAACATTAACCAGCGCTATTATTCAGCTCATCAGGAATGAGGTTGAGTTGATGCCTCAAGGGGAACCTGCGCGTCCCGCGAGTGTTGAAGATGAGATGGTGCCCGGTGATGCACTGTCCACCGCACGAGAATCATTTGCAGAGCTTACATTTAATGACGGGTCTCTCGCCAGAGTTGGAGAGAGGGTATTGTTTCGTTTTGTCCCAAATACACGGACATTCAGGCTTGATAATGGCACGGTGCTGCTGCTGATCCCGCCTGGACAAGGGCGAACAAACTTGAGAACGCCCAACGCAACTGCAGGCATTCGAGGGTCAGCACTTTTTGTTCGATACATCGAAGAAACCGATACGACCCTGGTTGGAGCGCTGACGGATAGTGGTATTCAGGTTTTCAATCACGATGAAACTGAACGCTATGAGCTAAAGCCCGGAGAGATGGCGGTTGTCATTGAGGATCGCATCCATCGAATTTATCAGTTTGACTTAGAAAGATTCTACGAAACCAGTCAGTTGACGGCAGGTTTAGGGCTTGGAACCGTTGAGTATTACGCAAATCGAGGCCAAATTGAAACACCTCCAGAATCTGAGGCATTAACTTTAGTTCGTTCTGAAACTCTTACCGCTCTTGAGAATCACGAATTTGATGAGACATTGGGCGAGGTGATAGAGTCACCTGAATTTACCCAAATGACGGCGACGGTTGAGGACCTACAAGAAGCAGGGTTGGTGCGTAGCTCTTCAGAACAAAGTTCTGTGGCTGATAGGGAGGGCGATCGCTCTGAACAACTGGATCGAGTCTTTGACGCAACGGAAGTTCAAAATGACCTGATTGAAGGGTCTCCAGGGATTGGGGATCGGCCTTCTCCTGCGATGGATCGCCAACCTGATCCGGGTGACCAACGACCTGATCCCCAAGGTGGAACCGACCCAGGGAATCGACCTGGTTCCGATAATCCTTCTAACCGCCCTCCTAATGAAGGGCCAGAACCAAATCCTGGGAATGATCGCCCCAGTGGGCCAGATGACCGTGATCCACCCAATACTCCCCCGAGGCCAGGTGGCAATGATAGACCTGATCCCGGTGATGATGACGATGCGCCTGGTGGAGATGATGGTCCGAGTCGTGGCCCTGATGATTCGGGAGGCATTGATGTAGAACCAGGAGAAGACTAGCTTCAAGGCTCATGTTCTGTATGCTGGATAAAGTGTTCAATGTTACAGCGGTGTGCAAGCTGGTTAAGCACAGACACGGGGCTTAAGCCCCTTGTTCACAGGTTGATTTTGTACCTGACCCATTAGCAAATCGCTATATTGGGTGTGAGTATCCGTAATCTAAAGGGATGCGGCACCGCTCTTACAAGGGCTAATGTCTACGGTTGAGCTGTTGATGTGCTTGACCGATCCATCTTGGGCAATCACAACCGCACCTTGCTGATACACCCAGCGCACAGAGCTGTTCTTATGAACGACTCTAAATTCCAGCGCATAGGGCATTCGCTTCTGAATAGCATGCATGATGCGTTGTCGAACGGCTTCACGATCGACTGGATGGATCAGTTCCGTCCAGCATCGCCCCTGGTCAATAAAGCGAGTCGGTGGAAACCCTACAAGATGCTGAATGGTATCCGTCATGTAGAGAGTCTTCCAGGTATCACCCAAAATGTATTGATGAATCACAACGGGAAGGTTATGAATCATTGCGTTGAGGTCTACTTTCGGTGATTTGCTGGGCTGAGGACTTTGGTTTGAATTTTGGGAGGTGGGGCGATCGCCACTCTCTATCCCATTGTCTGTGCTTTTAGCCTCCAGGCGATGCTGCAATTCTCGAATTTTGAGTTGATAGTGGACACGGGCAAGCACCTCTTCAATTTGAAAAGGCTTGGTCACGTAGTCGGCCCCACCTAACTTAAATGCCTTGACTTTATCAACCACATCATCGCTTGCGCTGACAAACAAGATAGGAATGTCTTGAATCACAGGCATGGTTTTCAGACGTTGGCAAACCTCATAGCCGTCCATGCCAGGCATCCGGATATCTAAGAATATTAAATCTGGTGAAACTTCTTGGGCCAGTTGTAAGGCCGTTGGCCCGCTTGTGGCAGAACTGACCTCGTACTTCTGATTTGTTAAAACTTTTGTCAGTGGCAATAAACTTTCAGGGGTATCGTCAACCAGTAAAATTTTGCCGCGCGAACTCGGTGCTCTCATGGAGAACCCGAGCAACCACAATAGTCTCCGCTCAACATCCGCAATTTCTTTGTCGTGGGCACTTTCTTGGCCACTCAAGCCCTGGTGGAATGTGACTAAACGCTCTAATTCAAAGATAGTGGCGTTAATCTGTTTAGGGTCATGATAAAGCTTTGTAATGACAGTGTTCAAATCTCCCATTGGATCAATGTTGATCCCATCGCGTTTAGAAGCAATGGGCTGCAACTGATCTAAGTTTTGTCGCAATAATCGCCTAATGTAGTAGGCCGTTGTAGGAGATAGTGCCATCGAATTCTCCAAATAATAACTGGCTCAGGAGAGAAACCATTAGTAGGGCAAACGAGTCAATCAAAACTCATACATGCAGCCGACGCAGTTCGTTTGAAGGATAAGCTTGCTTTGATTCAGTCTTCTCATACGACTCACATCCACAGATATTCTCCTCACCGAGGACAGGTTAGAGAGCAGGCAGCACCCCATTGATCGAAGTGGTTTGCTAGAAGTAGGTCGTTACAACTAGCTCTAAAACCTTTAGAACCTCGTACGGCCTGCTGCACAAGCGGCGCAGGATGTTGGATTCATTCGTTGATTGAGCCGATAATTGTGTAGAGGTATGTACACTTGATAAGAACATGGAAAAAGAATTGCACGGCTTTCAAATCACACATCAGAACACACTCTAGTTTTTTTCAAGACTAAAAGATTCGAGATGTTGAGCGATTGTTTGACGAAGTTGATCGACTCGAAAAGGTTTATGGATAATCGCGTCGCATCCAGCTTCAAAAATACGAACCTCCTCTTCTTCGAAAGCATTGGCGGTAATCGCTAAGATCTTGGTTGTCTGAAAGGACGGCTCTGACTGAGTAGAATCCAGATGACTGGACTGTTGTTCTTGCTCAAGTTTGCGGATCTCTCGGGTCGCAACATAGCCATTCATAATGGGCATTCTCATGTCCATCAAAATCAAATGGGGTTTCCAGGATTGCCAGGTTTTAACGGCTTCCTCGCCATTAGATACGTCGTGAAGGTCATAGTTTAATCCTCTTAGTAAACGTATGATCAGCATCCGATTATTATTCTCGTCATCCACAAGGAGAATGCGATATCGAGGGTAATCAGTGTTCATAATCAACTAAGTAAGATTTCTAAAACATATAGCGCTATGCGCGTTGGTTAAGTACAGTTGTGTGGGGCGCGTTGCGCCCCACACAACTTGTTTTTGTGCTTAACGCGATTGCACTTGAGTCGAAGCACTTGAAGTGATGTAAAGGAAGATAGAACGCCCAAGAAGACTACCATTCTCCTTCTTTCACTTAATAGATGCGCCATGAATATCATCCTAAAACCAAGGGCTTGCCCTGAAAATAGATATTCATAGGTTGGAACGTCTATGGTGGGGATCGTGGCGATCGCCACATAGACCATTGCCTGCCCGAGGATCGGATGAACCTCTAAGCTTATTTGCCTCACATCTCCACATTAAGGGGCCGCATCAGAGCCATATTGAGGGGCTTACTCATTATTCCCGCTCGAGAGTAGGAATTCACAATGTCTGCGGTCCTCTAATTTATAGCCCTGCGGGTTAAGAATTTATAGCCCTACGGTTAAGGTTTGAGCATGTTTCCCCCGACGCGTCGGGGAAACATGCTGATTTAATGCCCTAACGAAAAGGTTCACTAATGGAGGTAAAACCATGCCTAGGCTTGCTCCACCCCCCTTACAACTGAATGAGACAGACCGAACGCAACTGCAACAGGGGCTCAAACGGCATAGCACTCCCCATCACATTGCCTTGAGAGCCAACATTATTCTTTAATCGGCCACCCAACCCATGCAACCTGGCCAACGAGAACGACGAGAATTTGAGTATATCCGCCACGGCACACAAACATTGATTGCCAGTTTTGATGTGGCTCAAGGTCGGATTGTGGAAGCAACGATAGGAGAGCGGCGGACGGAGGCCGATTATCTGCACCATGTTCAACAGTTGATTGCGACAGACCCAACGGCAGTAAAATGGCATCTGGTGATGGATTGCTTGAACATTCATCAATCTGAATCGTTAGTGCGATTTGTGCCACAAACAGAAGGGCTTGAGATTGACTTGGGGGTCAAAGGGAAATCGGGCATTCTCAAATCGATGCAAACTCGCGCAGATTTTTGCGTGACCCGAGTCACAAAATTGTGTTCCACCTCACACCGAAGCATTGTTCCTGGTTGAATCAGATTGAGATGTGGTTCGCTATCTTGGTGCGTAAGCTGCTCAAACGAGGCGATTTTGTGAGCCAAGCGCAACTGAAAACTCGGATTCTAGACGTTATCGATTACTTCAACCGGATGATGGCTAAACCATTCAAATGGACGTACGAAGGCAAAGCATTAAAACAATAAACAGGGTAGCCAAACTTACGCCTTGCTCTACTAGAAAGTGAAGCCGATGCGGTCAAGCGAGAAGCCGATGAGTCTTATAAGCTATCACCGGGGCGCACCCGTCCAGATATCGCCATTGAGGTCGTGTCTACGAGCGGAGGCATCAACAAGCTGGAAGCATACAAACGGCTTGATATCTCAGAAGTTTGTTTTTGGGGAAACGGTGTCTTAGAGATTTATCACCTCAGGGGAAAGGACGAATCGCTTCACTATGAACGCATTCTTCAGAGTGAAGCCCTTAGCGGCATTGACATGGAACTGCTAGCTCAGTGCATCACCATGACCAATCATGTGGATGCGGTCAAGCGGTTTCAACAGTCCCTTTTGAACTAGAACTTCAGACTTCCCTTGCTCTCAGAGCAATCATTAATTTGCGTGGGTACACCCATAGGTCATGGCGGCTCGGTTCAGAGGATCGGTTCCGACGGCTTGCCAATTTACGTCTGTTTCCTGTCCATTCACCACAACGTCACGATATTCTTCTGTCTCGCAGCGATATTCGGTGGTGGCGTAGCTGATGGAATCTGGCTGATCCAGAAACCCCCAGTAGGTTTTGAGCTGAACGGTCGAACCTTGAGATTGGATGGAATCCACATCGACGTATTGCTGCTCCAGGGTGGCATCGGATTTTGCGACCATTACCCACGTCTCAGCCTGAGCGATCGGACTGATGATAAACGCCTGAATAAACAGAAGACTTCCTGTTATTAGTAGGAGGGCGATCGCCCCCCTGCACCCTCTTTTCCCCTGAATCCACACCGTCTTGATCACAAGCAAATCCCCCAACATGATCAGTCGATTGTGAGTGTACCCCAGATTTCCCTATTCTTGTTGCCCAACGAGTCGTCGCCACATGTTAATTGCATCTTCGCGCGATCGCCCCAACCGTTCGTCATAGCGCCGCCAAAATTCATCCCACCAGCCCACAGGTTCGTCGTGAGGCCCTTCATATTCGGTTGGACGCCCCGTTAGACCATCCACCACTAAGCTGCCGACATAGTCGGCTTCTGCATACACTCGCGCAATTTGCTGACGAATCTGCTGAATATCTGCCTCCGACACAACGCCGTTACTCGTTGCCTTGTAAAACTGCACCGTGACCCGCACAGGAAAATCTGGATCACGCTCAATGGGCAACCCATCGATTTCGGTAAATGGTCCTTCCACTTCTCCGTGTCCAATCACTGCCGCTTCCACATCACTCCTGCCCCGCAGGTTCGTCGATTCCATTGCAGCTTGAGGAGCCAACATCGCACTATCTTCGGCCACTTCAAAGCGCATTGGTTCGCGCTGACGAAGGGGCACCTGAATCAGCATCACCATATTCAGCCCATCTTCCTCGGCTGCACGGCTGATTTCATCAGGATCAGGCGTCTCTTCGCTGCCTTCTGACACAAAATCGCTCGCTCGCTGCCCCGTTAAGCTGGCTCGCTCACCATTCTTGTTGAAAAATAGCCGTTGTCCCCAGGTTTGTCCTGCATCGAAGGCATCTCGCTGATTGTCGATGACCGTAACGCTCGTGCCTTCTCTCGTCGCCAAAATGGTGAGAACCGCTGGGTCTCCCGGATAGGACTGATAGTTAAACAACACGGGATTGAATTCAGCCATGCCTTCTTGGGGAATCGGCAAAAACGCGGCCTGAGCGCTCACCAGCACATGGGTGTCTCGTTCAGCCAGGAAGGAATTGTCTCGCCCCGTCCAGGAATCTGGTTCTGTCAAATAGCGCCGCATGTTCCCCAGCAATTCTTCCAGTGACACCGAACGAAGCTCGTCTCCACGCTCATTCCCGACAGGAACATAGAATTGACCGATGGGGATGTCGGCTGAATGATCGGTAAAGTTGGGGTAGCGAATCACGGGCATGAGATGCAGATCGTATTGCCCGGTTCGAGGATTTTGCTGCTGCACCTGAATGGTCATGTCGCTGATATTGGGTCCAACCGCTGAGTTGTTGTAGCGCCCTGTGTCTTCCCACGTCACGTTCAGCACATTCAGGTCATATTGGTTGGCGAGTTGCTGCGCGTTAGCGTCGTAGGCCATATTGACGGTCTGCTGGATCACACGACGATAGCGTTCATAGGCATTCATGGCTGAAGCAGGCACGGTTCGACTTTCCTCACTAGAAGGCGTTTGAGCATCATTCTCTGTCTGAATCATGGGCTGATTGGATGTCTGGGTTGATGGCTGGCTCGATGGCTGATCTGATGCTTGGCTCGATGTCTGGCCCGATGGCTGACTCGGTGAATTGGTCAGCTCCAGGCCAAAACCATTTGACCCCAGAAACGGATCTGACGTGTCGGAACTTTCGGATTCCAGATTGGCGGGGTTATTTTCAGGGACTTCACTGGCAAGGGAGCCATTGGGTTGACTTGCAACGAGGGGAGAAAGAGCGATCGCCCATGGAACACTCATTCCAATAGCGGCAAACAATCCTAACCAGAACCGAGGAGTGCGGGATGACATACGCTTAATCTTCTGCTCACGACATCAGGCTTACTCTTCAAAAGTAAGAGATACACTCCCGGATATTTCTCGGGTTACGATTTTTGATACACCACTGGTTCATCGTCACATTGGCGAAGTCAGGACTTGCGTAAGTCCTCAATGAGTTTGCCCCCCTAAATCTCGTCGTCGGAGCCTTTCGTAAACATCACCAGGTCTGTATTGGCCAGATCCGTGGTGACTTGAGATCCTGTGGATTGAGATCCAGACGCAACGGACGACAGCGAAGAGGAAACAGCCGGGGAGGGGCGATCGCCCGTTGACGCATCATGGCGCTTCTCTCCATTCTCATCTGAGGAAGCTGCATGATTCAGCGACAAGAGTGCTTCAAACGATGGAGCTTCAGGCTTGTAGGCGGCTAAATCAAACCAGAACGTCGTCCCAACGCCCACCTCGCTAATCAGGTGAACGAAGCTGTGGTGCTTTTCAATAATATTTCGCACAATCGACAATCCCAGCCCTGTTCCCTCCAGGGTATGAACGCGGTTCTCCACACGGAAGAAGCGATCGAAAATCGCCTTCTGATCCTCTTCATCAATACCGATGCCCGTATCTGATACTTCAACCCGGATGTGGTGATGGGGTTGGCTGTGCGACGTTCCCAGACAATAGGCTCGAATCATAACGCGCCCCCCAGGCTCCGTGAACTTAATTGAATTGCCTACTAAATTCGTAAACACCTGAAGCAACAGATCATAGTTGCCCAGCACCTGGGGAAGATCGGGATCAATTTCGTAGTGAAGCTCCAGCCCTCTTTCTTTTGCGGTCAGTTGATAGGTTCTCAACGTTTGTTCAACAGGTTGGATGAGATCGATGGCCTCAAACTGATAGCGGCGGCTCGACTCCAGGCGAGATAAATCCAGCACGTCATTGACCAGCCGGGTGAGCCGATCGGTTTCTCGATTCGCCGTATCTAAGAATTCTTTCCGCTCAATGTCGGTCAAATCATCTCCGTACTCATGCAGGGTCTCGATAAATGACTTAATGTTGAACAGCGGAGTCCTCAACTCATGGGACACGTTGCTGATGAACTGGCTTTTCGCTTCGTTAAGCTCGACTTCACGGGTGATGTCTTGAATCGTAATGGCAATGCCCTTGAGGTTTTCCTTGGACTGATCCAGGACGGTCGTGAGCAGCACTCGAATCGTGCGCTCTGTCGGCTCGACCATCAGAATGCGAAATTCGGCGACCTCGCTGCCCTGCTCGGCACTCCTGAATTGACCGACCGAAATTCGATAAAGCGGTTTTGTGAGTTCGGCTTTGACGGATTGAGGCAAGTAGTTGAGAACGTTGGCTCCAATGACATCCTGCTTTTGTCCCCACCCCAGCAACCAGCGAGCCGTCGGGTTAGCCAAGACCACGCGCATCTCGCTGTCAAGCAACACCGCCCCATCAGCAATGGTGGCCATCAAAGTTTCAAGCTTGGCCTTCTCGGCGGTCATTTCTTCAATGTTTTGAGCTTCGTAGCGTTCTAGTCGCTCAGCCATTTCATTGAAGTTGAAGATCAATTCACCCAACTCACCGCCTAACGGGAGGTCAATGCGCTGCTTAAAATTCCCCGCAGCGATGTTTTTCACGCCGACGAGCAGTTCTTTAATTGGCTGGGTAATGGTGAGGGCGTTGAAGACGGCTCCCAGAATGACCATGACCCAGATGGAGACAAAGACGGCGATTGTGACATCGCGCGTCAGGTGAGACGATGCAACTACCGTGGGATTGGGGTTAATGCCAATGGCGAGTACGCCTAAATATTGCTTGTCAAAGATCAGCGGGACAAAGACATCCGTCACTTCTCCATCGGGAGTCGAATGCTGCCGCACCATGGGCTGATTCATATCCCTGTGATAGGTTTCTGGCAGCTGAATCCGTCGCTGGATGGTCAATGAATTCTGAACTTCGGATTCTGAAAAGGGGATGCCAAAGAAAATGTCGCCATCTTCATCGGCGTAGATCATATAGCGGATGCTGGACGTGCTGTTGTAAAAGCGGTAGGAAAATCGAGCGAGTTCACTCCGATTGCCTTCTCTCACAAGAGGAGCAACGTTGGAAGCGAGGAGCAAGCCCAAGTCACTCCCGAAGCGGGTGTCATTCAACCGAGCATCTTGCTGGATTGTATTGACCGACCAGAAAGTCAGTCCACTCATCAATAAAGAAACAACCAGCGTCGCAGCAGCCATGAGGCGTGTTTGGAGGGTAAATTCTGACCACCAACGACCAATAATTTCTTGAATTTTGCTCAGCAATGACAACACAGCAACCTAACTCACATATAAATGCGTTTACTCAAACTGTTTACTCAAAAATTTAATTTTCTCTTTATTGTGACATGTTCGTTATCAACTCGTAATTTTGATACATATCCGGGTGGGTAGACAAGGGGGTTGGGGAGGCGATTTGGCTGGGAGTCAGGGATGGTCGGGGATGGTTCTGTGGCGATCGCTCCAATCAGTGCAGTCCCTTCTGCCGAGCCCAACCCAAGCCAATAAATCTCTTGCCATAGACCTCTTTCAATAGGCGTCAAAGATATAGTTGTCTGCGTAGGACTCCGCTTTCAGGCGATCAACATCATTCCTGACAGTCCAGGCAATTAAAGGCGTGCTAAATAGTCGTCGGTTCAGCGTCGGAGCAAAGGATGGTAACGCCTGAAAGTCATACGCAATAAAATTTGGGTCACTCTTGCCATTTAGCAATAAGTTACTGAGTAGCAGTTTCTTATACCAGGCGAGATCTTCACCTTTAAAGTTCCCGGATAGCTGTCCTCGACGGATGTGGGGAGCTTTTTGCTTGAAGAACTCTAGTGACAGTGGGTTGAATGCCTGAATCGCAAATGCTCCCTGATAGGTTGAAACAATCGCCAACAGCGCTGATTCTAATGCTCCAACGTCGCCTTCATTTTTGATTTCGATCAGCACCGGGACGCGTCCGTTAATGAAGGCCAGTGCCTCACTCAACAGCGGAATGGTTTGATCGGTCTGGAATAGTCGGAAGGATCGGATAGTGTCTGATGTCTGCTCTGCAATGAGCCCCGGTTGTCCCGTGAGTCGATCGAGGGTGCTGTCGTGAAAGACGGCGATCGCCCCATCGGCGAGTGGTTGAATGTCGAGTTCGATCGGGTGATCATGGGCGATCGCCGTTTCAAAAGCACGCATTGAGTTTTCGGGGATTTCTTTGCCTCGATGCAATCCCCGATGGGCAATCGGACGATTGAGCAGCCAATCCATAGTCTCACTCCTCGTAGCAGAACACCACTGTTATCCTCTAACCCCTAGTTCCTAAAGCTGACGCTGAACTAGGAGGATGCAGCCTTCGCGGATCGTCGCAAGAGCAGCGCATTTACCACAACACTCACAGAACTGAACGCCATCAGCGCTCCAGCATTGGCTGGACTCAGCAGAATTCCCCAGGCAGGCAACAACAGCCCAGCTGCAACCGGAATGCCAATTGTATTGTAAGCTAGTGCCCAAAAGAGATTTTGCCGGATCTTTTGCATCACCCGTTGACCGAGATGAATCGACTCGGCCACATCAATCAGGCGATCGCGCATGAGGACGATATCGGACGTTTCAATGGCCACATCTGTGCCAGAATGCATGGCAATCCCGACATTGGCTTGCGCCAATGCAGGCGCATCATTGATGCCATCTCCGACCATGCAAACAACCCGCCCCTCGTGCTGAAGTTTTTGGATGATGTCTGATTTTTGTCCTGGCTGCACATCCGTAATCAAAGCATCGTCTGACAGTCCCAGGGAATCGGCGATGGGTTGAGCAGAGCGGTGGCGATCGCCCGTCAAAACCTTCACCTGAATCTTCATCGCTCGTAGGGACTGAACACAGTCGAGAGCATCGTCCCGAAGCTGATCGGTGATCCCTATCAGGCCGACGACCGTCGAGCCCAACGCCACCAGTACCACACTGCCAGGAAGCTGTGCTTCCGCCTTTTCGATGGCAGCTTGTACCTCAGCATCCCACTCAATCTGCTGACGCAGCCAAGACAGCTTGCCAATGTAGAGCGGTGAATCCTTCAGCCACGCTTTGAGTCCTGCCCCAGCCTCCGTTTGCACATCCTTCACAGGAAACAATGGGAGCGATCGCCCCTTCGCGGCTTGCAGAATCGCCTGTCCGATGGGATGCTGCGTGTCTTGTTCCGCCGATGCCGCCAAGGCCAACACATCATCTTCTGGCTGATGAGAATCAAGCACCACAACCTGAGTGACGGTGGGTTGCCCCGTTGTCAGCGTTCCTGTTTTGTCAAAAATAACGGTGTGCAGACGATGCACCTGCTCCAGCACATCTCCTCCGCGAATTAGAAGCCCTCGCTCAGCCCCCATCCCAGACCCCACCATGATGGCCGTCGGGGTTGCCAATCCCAGCGCACAGGGACAAGCAATGACTAAAACGGCGATCGCCAACTTCAGGCTCAGCAACAGAGGAGACTGATCCCCCATCGCCATCCCCGCATTCAT
>JAYKJC010000512.1:0-3686 GCA_035285885.1 Leptolyngbyaceae cyanobacterium
GATCGCTATCGGCGTAATTTGCCTGAACGAATGATGGAGATAAGCAACCATAGGCCGATAAAACTAGCTGCAATGAAAAGGCCAATGCTTACCCAATAAAATTGAGAGACCTGTTCTTTAGACGCTAAAATAGCTGCTCCCATAATCAGGGCACCTACTACGATGCTGAAAGATAAGCGGTTCGCCGAATCATCAATGGTCAAACGCAGACCATCGATTTCTCGCATACTTAGATTCCACTTTAGCGTTTCAGAACTCAGACGATCCAATAAGAACTCGAAGCGTCTTGGCGATTGAAGGGTTAGGTTCTTAAGTTCTAAACTGGTTCGAAGTAAGGTTTGGAGGGGATCTTCTCCAATCAGTTGTTGACGAAACATATCTGTGACCAATGGGCGTACTTCGTCAAGTAAGTTCACTCCAGGGTAAAACTTACGTCCGAGCCCTTCCAAGTTTGCCAGAGATTTTGCATACAGTCCTAAATTGCTTGGCCATCGCAGATGATTGCGTCGAGCCGCTTGCAGCACTTCGTAAAACGCCTGACTAAAATTCAATTCTGACAAACTAAGGCTATAGTATTTCCTTAGCAGATAGTCGTAGTCACTTTCTAGCCGCATCAAATCGACTGGACGAACCGCTGTTGCAAGCTTGATCGTCAACTGGCTACATCGCTGGGCATCTGTTCCAACGATCGCCAGGATCATCTCAGTCAGGAGATCTTGTGTGCGGGGGTCGAGGCGACCGACCATGCCACAGTCGAGTAAGGCAACACGTCCATCGCTCAGGTAAAATACGTTGCCTGGGTGAGGGTCGGCGTGGAAAAAACCGTCAATGTAGAGTTGTTGAAAGAAGACTCGAAACAGTAGCCGAGTAATATCTTGTCGCTCGGCTTCTACATCACCGTTGTGTCCTATGCCCTTCAAGTCAGCCTGTAGGATAGGAACCCCATCGAGCCATTCCATGACCAGCAGTTTTTTGCTTGTCAAGTCCCAGTTAATTGCTGGAACAACAAGCTTTTGGGGATCAAACCAGCGACTGGTGGACAGGTTTTTGCGGAGTGTATCGGTATATCCTGCTTCTTTTTTGAAGTCGAGTTCATCGTTTAACGCAGCAGCAAATTCATCAGCAAGGGAGACTACGTCATAGTATTGACCGAAGCTTGTTCGAGAGACAAGTTCGGCGATGCTTTTAATTAATGCAACGTCTTGTTCAACAATGGATTCAATGCCAGGGCGCTGAACTTTCATGGCAACGGCTTGACCATTTTTTAAGACCGCACGATGAATTTGGGCGATGGACCCAGCGGCGATCGCCGTTGATTCTATCGTTTCAAACACGTCATTGAGAGGAACACTCAGCTCCTTTCGAATCACAGTCTCCACTTCAGCCCAGGGAATAGAGGGCACCTTTGCTTGCAAGTCGCTCAGGGCATCGATGTATTCAGGTGCGAGCAAGTCTGGACGGGTACTCAGCAATTGCCCAAGCTTGACGTATACAGGTCCCAATTCTGTCAGCACATTGCGAAAAATGGCCGGAGGCGGGAGTTCGGGTTCTCCAGTTTGACTGCTTCCTCGAAGCAGTTGGCGCATGTAGTCCCAACCGTTGCGGAAGACAACTTCAATAATTTCACGCTGACGAGCACTCGCTTGAGTAATACCTGATAACACAAGGTCTCCTGATGAAGGCAATAAAAAATTAAGCGGATAGAAAGTCAATAGGCTTTCCAGCCTATGATCCTACAACTTATAAGAATTGACGGTTGCTTGTATGACTGCCACTTCTCTGATCATTATGTCGCGATATGAAAAAACTAGGGTCTCTCCGCAGAAAGACCCTGAGTCATGGTGGGTGTGCTACGGGCAAAGCTCAGTTTACACACCCAAGTTTCAGTGCGGCTTGAGAACAACGTTGGAACATAAAGCAACTGTATAGCCCTACGGGTTAAGGTTTGAGCATGTTTCCCCTGCGCAACTGGGGAAACATGCTGATCGAATGTCTTAACGCAAAAGCGTAACGCTATATCTACAGAAGATCGGCGTACTCCGGACTATCCTTCAAGATTTTCAGGACTTGTTTGATTTCTTGGGTTCGGTTCTTATCAACAATGAGCGTTGCGTTGCCATCGCGCACAATCACCACGTCTTCCAGCCCAATGGTGACGACAAGCTCTGAATCATCTGTGTTGTAGATGATGGCTCCAGACGTATCCCGTCCGATGTGCTTGCCTAATTCCACATTAGGCTTGTCGGTATTTTGCAAGCGCTCTATGGCGTTCCAGTCTCCTAAGTCATCCCAACTGAAAGTGACGGGCAAAACACAGGCGCGCTGTGTTTTCTCCATCAGCGCATAATCGATGCTAATTTTAGGCAGGTTTGGATAAACGGATGGACCTTCAGTCTCAAGCATCTGAATGAGATCAGGAGCGTGCGATCGCAACTCTTCGAGGGCAACGCCTGCCTTAAAGATGAACATGCCGCTGTTCCAGCTAAAGGTGCCGCTATCTAGAAAAGCTTGGGCAGTTTCGTGATCTGGTTTTTCTGTAAATCGAGCAACCTGAAAGGCATCAATTCCTTTGAACTGCCCCATGGGTGTCCCTTGTTCGATATACCCGTACCCCGTAGATGGGTACACCGGACTGATGCCAAGGGTGGCGATCGCCTCCTTCTCGATCGCTAATGCTTCAGCAGCTTCCAGGGTACGCTGAAATTGATCAGGCTCCCCGATCCAGTGGTCTGCGGGGAAAAAGCCAATCACCATATCCTCTCCATAGCGTTTGGCAATTTCCAACGTCGGCCATGCGACAGCTGGGGCCGTATCTCGACCTTCAACTTCGACCAACAAATTCTCAATCGGCAAATGAGGCAACTGCTCTTTGACGCCTTCTTCCAGGTGAGCTGCTGTAATTACCCACACGTTATCCCATCCGCCAGCCAGCGATAATAATCGCTCAGCGGTAGATTGCAAAAGCGTTAAACCACTGCCATCCAAACTCAAAAACTGCTTAGGTCGCTGCTTTCGGCTCACCGGCCAAAAGCGCTCCCCCTTCCCCCCGGCAAGAATGACTGGAATCATCGGATCGCGCTCCTCGACATGTTCCGCTCCATCATAGGGTCTCCTATTGAGGATGCACGATAATAAACGTTGAAATTGACCAGATTTTTAAGAAAAAAGGTTAATTCTCACATATCGCAATCCCAAATGAAATGTGAGAGGTGGACTCAGCCCACCTCTCACATTTCATTTCACAAATTACGTAGGAAAACTATATCGCTAGGTTCGCTCTGCTTCGTAGGTGAAAAATTGCCGGAATACGCCAACAGTCTCGAAGTGATAGCCCGGAAGGTTATCGGCAGAAAAGGAAAACGCTGGGGGCAAAATCTTATTAATGGCGTCACCCGCAGACAGGTCAGTGGTATAAAGACTAAGCACTACAAAGTTTCTCCGCTGAGTGCCATCAGAGACTAATTCCCGAATCCAGTCTTCATTATCAGACAGAAAGGAGTCGCAGGTATCGGTCAAAATAGAGGGTGCTTCTTCACATAGCCGCTGACTAATTTGATCACTCAGTTGCTCAACCGCATAGTCTTCATAGGCATCTTGGCTTGGATTCGTCGCTGCCATTGCGGCTCCAATTCCGGCGATCGCCATGAGGAACATAAATGAACCGATTTTTAATACCTTCATACTGC
>JAYKJC010000513.1:0-4705 GCA_035285885.1 Leptolyngbyaceae cyanobacterium
TGGGGTTTTGGGGGGTGGCCGGTTTCGCGGGGGACTTTATTTGGGGGTCTGGGGGGCGCGCCGCCCCCCACTTCCCCGCCTTAAGTTGATACTCGATTTTGGATTTTGGAGGTGTGGTTTCTTCGTCTGGTAGGCTCTGCATTGTGTGCTGTGGTGCCATGCCCCGTAAACTTCGTGTCTTGCTTCCTGGATATTGCTATCACATCACGGTTCGGTGCAACAATCGGGAGTTTTGCCTAACGAAATATGTCTGTAAGCAGGTGCTGCTCTTTGGCCTCAAGCAGTGTCAGGATAAATTTGACCTCAAGCTCTATGGGCTGTGCGTCATGAGCAACCATGTGCATTATCTGCTGGAGCCGGGAGAGCCGGAGGATTTGCCTAAAATCATGCACTGGCTGAACTGGTACACAGCCATGTGCCTCAACCGCATCTTGAACCGGACGGGGCACTTTTGGGAGAAGCGGTATCACAGCACGGGGTTTCCGGTGACAGACAAGCGGCGGGCGCTGAATACCCTGCGCTATATCCACGGCAACCCCAAGGCGGCCAACATGCAGCAGGGGTTTTTCTACGACTTCAGCAATTACGGCAGTTACGACCGCCTTACCCAGGACGGCATCAGCGAGTGGCATCCGGCGTTTTTACTGTTGGGCAAAACCCTGGAGATGTGCGCCGCTGCTTACCGCAAATTTTGCAAGAACTATCGCCCCCAGCCAAAGCCGGAGAAGAAGAGCCACTGGGGCAGCAAAAAGCTGGCGGGGATCAAACTGAAGCTGAAGGCGAAGAAAAAATCGCCGGGGCAGCAAAATCTGTGGGATGATTGGGAGCTGCCGGCAGAGGAAATTGAAGCGGTGGCGAAGGAATTTGTGATGGCGAACTGTTTCAACCCGGACGTGGCCGCTGAGCAATTTACGGATACGTCGTGAGCCTCGGTACCAGGTAACGGATCTCCGAAATACCCAGTTTTCCGTATGGAGGGGGTCCAGAATAAGATTTTTGTATCGGGCTGAAGCTTTTATATGCTACAGTTCACAGAGCGCAGCGGAAGAGAGAACCACCCGCCTCCCCCCCGCCACAAAACCCCACCAACAGGGAGGTGTCCCTCAGGAGATGAGGTATCAAAAGTTACTTCATTGGAGCTGATCCACAGATCATCCACTCGCCAACCTACGCGATCGCCAAACTCTTTCCACTGCTCATTGTACTCGGTTGGGCTGCCCACTTCCTGCCAGATGCGGGCCTGAACGCTAAAGCCAAATTTGCCATTGCTAGCTTCCACCCACTGTTGGTCTATGGCTCTCAAGTCATCGCATGACAGAGCTTCAACTTCTGATGTGCTCAGCCAACCGCTATCATCTTGATCTCCCAATTCCAGCAGCAACCTCCGGGTTTCAGCATCGGCCTCTTGCCAATCGCCCGCCTGGGCAGCCGATGCGAGTGCCGTCACCAGAGCCGGGGGCGATGTAGCAGGTAGCTCTGCTGGAAGTCGAATAGGAGTTGGCGATGGAGCAAGAGGTCGAACCCTAGGAATTGGCGTTAGCTCAGCAGGGGATGGACTCGGTAATGCAGAAACATTTGTAGATGGACTAAGGGAGAATTGCCCAACTAGAGAGTCATCCGTTCTTGGACGCTGAAACCCCTCAGTTTTTTCAAGAACGGTGCTTCTGACCTGCCGAAACATCAGCCCAATGTCAATTGGCTCGTCGAGATGCTCTAGAAGCGCAGCCGTAAACGGAGAGTGGCGGCCATCCCCATCCTCGGCCACATTTCCGGGTTCTGTCGCAAAGGAAATAATAGTGCCCTCAGGTGGAAACTCCACTTCTGCCAGTCCACTGTCTGAGATGCTTCTATTCCATGTTCGATAGAAAGGGTTGTCGCGGCAGGCGTCAATGATAACAACATTGACGGTACTTTCAGAATTCTCCATAAAGTCGAGCACCGTGTTCAACGACACTGCTTCTCGATCAACATGGCGCTGTTGCCTCAGCTGAGCGTCCACAGGAATTAGGAAATTCTCTCCATTAACCTGAACACCGTGCCCAGCAAAATAGAAAAGTCCCACCCCTCCTGGCTGTAGCTGTTCGCTGAAGTCTTCGATCGCCCTATCCATTGAGTGCCAGTCGAGATTGGTCTCAAAGATGACTTCAAATCCGAGCCGTTCTAGCGCATCTTTAATAGCGGCTGCGTCGTTTGCAGGGTTAGCCAACGGGGCATCATCATAGGTAGAATTACCAATCACCAGGGCAACTCTAGATTGCTGCTGCTGGGCTAGCTGTAAAGGCTCAGAAGGTAGTTCACTCTGCCTTAGATTGAGCATCTGCGTCTCGTCGTTTGGAAAAATTCCTTCGATTGCTTGAGTCGTAAGCGTGGTTCGTGCATCTGATGCACCCACTGTGCCTGTGACAATCGCCAAACCTACCGTAGCCGTAACAACCCACCGTCGCTGCTTACGATTCATGGCAAAACTTCTTCAATAATTTTCTGACGATACCTCTACACTACCGCCGCAGAACTGATTTGACAGTCACATCCATTTGCTCGGAGGCTGTAAATGTGATTTCTGTGACCGTATGAATTTTGTTGGGATCTCTCAAAAGACGAGCGAATTCCTCATCGTCCAGAACATCCGTTAAGTCAAGGTTTGCACTTTTGCCTGGGCTTGATAGCTCAAACGCATCGACCGAAACGCCTTCTAGTGGAATTGCTAGCCCTCGAATCACGGGTGACCGCTGCCAACCCTCTGGGGTCAAGATCCATACATCCCCAAAAAATTCGACTTCCCGAAGCTGAGCTAGTGGGACAGGCTGAGAGAAATTGCCACTAGACAGCGTTAGGTTACTCGAATCAAACGCAGTTAGTCCACCTGTGTAGGATTCCCCTGATGTTAGTCGGGCAGTGGCAGACTCCTGTAAGGCAACTTCTAAGATTCGTTGACCTGAACTGCTTGCTGCTTGGGCTAGCTCTAACGGTTGTCGATGTACTGCGATCGCTGTCGCCCAGCTGAACCCGGCAATCACCACGGCAGAAATGCATGCTAAGACAAGTAACTGATGGATGCGCTTCATGGCCTATAATCTTGAAGACAAAAGCAAGTGAATACAATTGGCCAGCAGTCTGTCACAACGCTAAAGTCATAGACCACGCATTGTTCAGATTCTTGAGGGTTTTTTCTCAATCTACAGCAGCTTTATGAAGCCGTCAGGATTTTATGTAGCTGAGTTGGTTAAATTCTCCTAAAGCCCTTAATCCAGGAGTGCGGACTCAAATTCCTGTGAGCTTTGGAAATTTGAGGAGATTATTGCATCAAGCATATCTATTGAACAGCAGAATCGAACTTTCCAGTGACTAATCCATCGCCTGAGAAAAAAGATCTTGAACCCTTTGGAAAACTGCTCAGCCTGCTTGCTCTACTGGCTGCGGCGCTCTACTTCACTGGCTGGACCTATCGCTGGGCGTACTACGACTTCTTCCAAGTCGAAGTCACGACGCTAGATCTCCCCTTCGAGTCGTTTTATTTTGCATCGTTTCAGGTGCTCTTTTGCCATCCCCTCAGCGTTTTGAGAACTGTAGGTGCTCTGGCGATCACTGGATTAGCTATTGTCCTTGTCGTTGAGCTGCGACAACAATCCACAAACTGGATTCGGCGACAGCGGCGACGGAGCTTCGTGGCTCAATTTTTCCCAAAAGCAAAAACGTTCCGGTTGATTACCGACCTCACGGACGAACTCATCGTTGTGCTGCTGACCTTGACGACCCTGTTTTGGATTGCTCGATGGCAAGCTCAGACCGATGCCTGGCGTGATGCCGTGAATGAGACCTCAACCCTGCCAATCGTGACCATTGTGACACCCGAGGAGGCAGCGACCCTGGGCCGTGCCATAGATAACCCTCTCCTAAATCCATCTGAGCTGCGCGTGATTGGCGATCAGGGGATCTATAACCAGCTTCTAGGAAAGGAACTGACTGACACTACAAACCCAAACGAGCCTAGAGTTTGGCGGTTACTCAGCGATTGGGATGGGTATTTCTACATCTTTCCCGCACTGCCCCGAAAGGATCAATCTCTGATTTTTCCAACGCTCATTATCTATGAGAGTGGCGATCAACTAATGATTCTGAGTCCCTTATCATCAGAGGACAATCCATAGATTCCAATAACGAAACGGCTTGGAGGTTGCCCTAGCCCTTTCGCCACTGCCAAGGCAGAAGAATCGCGTTCACTACAGGCATCCATATCAACGTGAATGATTTTGGCCGTTCGGTCACCTTCTGACCTCCTCATGGGTTGGTTGCCTCGTGGTATTCCTTCCATATCTTGAGTTACCCGTCAGGACTTTCGTGATGGAGGGGTGGTTGTGAGGGGCGATCGCCCCTCACAATCAGTGTCCCATAGTAAACTAAGTGTAGAGCTAGATTTTTGGTGAAGCTGACCTGCCCAAAACCGCTCTCTCCCCTCATTCGCTTGTCAATTGACACGGAATTGACAGAGAAGCGTCAACTCTTCAAGCCATTGCATCACAAGTTTTTTGGCGATCGCGCTGACGCTTTGACGCAGATCCTACTTGATTTATTTTTGGAAAAATCCATAGGGTTGGTTTCGAGTATTTTTCCAAGTATTAAAACAGTTGACAGTGTTTCATATAGAACTCAGTGCTAACTCTGATTTCTAACCTCCCACTGAAGTTCCTTAAGTCAAGGAGCCGGT
>JAYKJC010000514.1:0-19847 GCA_035285885.1 Leptolyngbyaceae cyanobacterium
CAAGGAATTGCGCCTCGTGGGGCGATCGCCACGCTCCTCAGTTCGGCCACAGCCTGGTAGCCCCTGCACTGGTACAAACTGCCTCTGGTCGCAGATTCTCATATGAGCCATCCTGGTGAAGAACTCACACCGCAGGAAGGTCTATCGATTTAATGGTTACTTTAGAGGCACTGAAATCAGATCAGCTCACGGGGCAAAAACGCCTGAGTCTGTCAGAGAACCTGACTGAAATTCCCTCAGATCTCTTCAAGCTCGCCGATTCTCTAGAAATTTTAGATCTCTCCAATAACCAGCTCAGCACGCTTCCTGACTCGTTTAGCCAGCTCAGAAATCTCAAAATTGTTTTCTTCAACAACAATCAATTTGAAGAATTTCCCTCGGTACTGGCTCAGTGCCCCAATCTCTCAATGGTCAGTTTTAAGAACAACAGAATCGCCCGAATTGAGGATGAGCACTTATCTCCAACCTTCCGGTGGCTAACCCTGACCAACAACTGCATCGAGCGACTACCGCCGACGATTGGCACGCTCTCCAAGCTCCAGAAGCTAATGTTAGCCGGAAACCGACTGCGAACCTTACCCAAAGAGTTGACCAACTGTAAAAATCTAGAACTGATTCGGCTGTCGGCCAATCAACTCTCAGACTTTCCGACGGAGTTGCTTACTCTACCTCGACTGACCTGGCTGGCCTACGCGGGGAATCCCTTCTGTCAGCAAACAGCAACAGTAATGGACAGAAATACGGGGCGATCGCTCCCCACCATTGACTGGAGTGAACTGAAAGTCTGCGAGAGCCTGGGGCAAGGGGCGTCTGGCGTCATCTACAAGGGAAAGTGGACGCCGCCCCATTCTACGTCCCCAACTCCAACCCCTCAAGATGTTGCGATTAAGCTCTTCAAAGGTGAAATGACGAGTGACGGCTCCCCGCTTGATGAAATGCAAGCCTGTCTGGCCGCAGGCAACCATCCAAATCTGGTGACCCTGTTAGGAAAACTGGCAGGACATCCAGATAAGAAAGCCGGACTGATTTTTTCGATTTTACCTTCAACATACACTCCGTTAGGCCATCCACCCAGCCTGGACTCCTGCACCCGCGATACGTATCCTGAGGGCACTGTCTTTTCTATCTCACAGATTTTGACTATTGCTCAGGGCATGGCTTCCGTTGTCGCCCATCTGCATGACCGAGGAATGATGCACGGCGACCTCTATGCTCACAATATTCTGGTGAGTGAGAAAGGCGACAGTATTTTAAGTGACTTTGGGGCTGCGTCGTTCTATGACACCACTCCCCCACACGTAGGAACCGTTTTAGAAAAGCTGGAAGTGCGAGCCCTGGGGTGCTTACTGGACGATCTGCTGACTCGGTGTATCCCTATTCAGGATTCTGAATCAGCGGAAGCTGCGTTATTTCATCGGTTGCACCGTCTGCAACTGGACTGCATGAGTCCCGTACTCGTCCAGCGCCCCCGCTTCAGGACAATCTGCGATGGACTGACTCATATGGGACTCAACCCCAGTGCTTAGAACTGATAAAATTCGCCATCGATCCAGAGACCGATGAGAGTTGACGTTCCCTGTCCCACCACCTTGACCTCGACCAGGTAAGATTGGCGATCGCCCGATTCCTGGGCCTGACGAATGCGATCGTTGATCTCATCCCGTTCTGCTTCAGGAATGAAGTATCGTTCTAGCCCATAGTCAATCTGTTGACCGTAATAGGTTCCTTTAAGAACAATTTCGTTTTCCTGAAGATTGGATGGATACGTCACATCCACACGCTCCGGTATCCAGGGAACGGGAGAGGGTTCAGGTGACGGAGGGGGTTCCTCCGAAGATTCTGTAGGCGCACGAAGTACGACATAAATCGGCATGCCTTGAGCCGATTGCTGAGGAGATTCCTCCAGTTCTTTTACCTGGGCCTCAACTTCGTTCCATCCTGGCAGGGGTTCTAATATTTCAGCTCGCGAAATATCATACCTGAGCGTCACGTAGTATCCCTGCAACAGACTGTACGGATCGACCGGGGCCGTCTGGAGAATGACGGATGTTCCAGATAAGCGAGCATATAAAGACTGAGCTGGAACCATCAGCACCAATAGCACCTGGAGTCCGAGGGGAATCCAAAACCGCCAGGATGGAAGGGGGCGATCGCCCCTCAGGTTTGATACAGATTTCATTAAATTTCCTCAGACGAATTGGACGTTGGGGACGGAGGGAGGGACGCACTTAGCGCACGGACATAGCGCTCGAACCACAGGCCGATGATGATGACACCGATTCCACAGAGGAGAAAGGTAAAGGACTTGAGCAACAGTCCGGTTTCGTACTCAAACACTCGACTGATGATTTGCAAAATCAGCAATGCAAGGCCAAACCAGAACTGGGGGCGATCGCCATCGTCTAACCCTTCCCGCATCAGCCCTGCCGCCAGCAAAAACAGAAGAATGTTGAACATCATCGTGGCCCAGATTTGAATGGGGCCAACGGCAGCATCCCAAATCACCAGTCCAGCGGTGATGCCCAGCATGCCGAGCACCACCCCATCGGTCGTTGTTAACCGCCACGTATGACCAATTCTTGGCCACCCTAAGCATAGCCAGAAGGCGATCGCCAACAGTGCCATCACCATTACATTGGGGTTCGTCACCAGAAGAGACACGACTCGTGCAAATGGCGTTGTTTCAGGAGGCGTTCCCCAAACATAATCAGTCCACACGCTATGAAACGACAGGCTGTAGAACAAGCCCCCAAGGTAAATAATGGTGAGTAACCGCGCCACAGGACGGAACCACTGTTCGCCTTGAGTGGCTTCCTGGACGGGGGCTTGTCGCAGTCCAGAACGGATGCGGTGAGTAATGATTTGCCAAATGTTATCGTCATAGGCCCACCAAAACAACGCAGGCAGAGTCAGGGCGATCGCCGTTGTGAGTCCTGAGGGATCATTCAGGATGACGGGCTCAAAAATAGTGGGGGTCAGCGATGCGCTCACGCCCACAACCGTTAAGCCAAAGACCCATCGAGACTGACACCAGTAAGCGAGAGGTAAGAATACCAGCCCCAAGACCAAGGGCATGCCTTCGAAAATCAGCGTTAAAGGCAGGGGGAAGGTTCGAGCACTGTAGGAAACATACTCCGTCCAGTACCCCACATTCACCAACACACAGGCAATGGCCGCAAGGGACGACAGTCGCAGCCCATAGGCCATGACAACGACTCCAAATCCCCAAATAATGCAGAGACCAAAGGCTGACCCCGTTTGGTGAAAGAGCTGCCCCATCAGTGCGAGATTGGCTCCGATGATAAGACTGCCGCAAATTAAGAATCCATGCCCCAGACGATTGCGCCATTGGGAGCGATAGTGAGCAGGTGTGGAGGGCGATCGCCACAGGTAAAATCCAGCCGTGTTAAACGCAATCAACACACTCAGCAACAGCACCACTTTGATGCTGCGAGGAATGGCCTGCCAGTTTGCAGCCACAAACGTAATGACGCTGATGCCCAACAGCACCCCGCCAATGATGACTAACACGGCAACGAAGCGATCGCGCGCATGAGCATCAATCGAGTCAAAATCGTATTGCTCAGCGAGGTGGTGATACACATCCGCTGAAATCCATCCATCCGCTTGCCACTGAGTTGCTTCTTGTCGAAGCTGCCGACGAAATTTTTCGGAAACCATACCCACGTCCTCAATTTGGTTTTTACTATGGCGAATTTTGGCGCAACCGAAAAGCCTTCCTATGCCAGTTCGATGGGTGGGGTGTGGAGGTTGTCTAGCGAGTGACAGCCATAAAAAAGCGATCGCCCCTCACCTCGAAATGAGATGGAATGGGCGATCGCGCTAGTAAGACGTGAACTCTAATGGTTTACAGCGCTATGCGATGACGAAATCAGCAGCCGTAAAGGTACTAGGATCGACACCCCGATTAAAGACGGCTAAACGCTCACCTTCAAATAGGATGCTCTTGGTCTCAAGAGTTAACTGCTCAAAGGTAAGACCGTCTGCAAGACCAATGAAGTCAATACCGATTTCAAAGTCTTGAATACGGTCAGTACCTTCGCCTGCAGCCAGAACAAAGACATCACTACCGTCTCTGCCCACCAGTTGGTCACGACCAAGTCCGCCACGGAGAGTATCATTACCTCCACCCCCAACAAGCTGGTCTGACCCCGAACCGCCGAGCAGAGTATCGTCTCCACCTCCACCAACGATGCGGTCTCTACCGCCTAAGCCGTTGATGACATTCGCATTATCGTCACCCCGGAGGATGTCGCGGCCTTCGGTGCCCAGAATCTCCTCACCGTCGCCTCCACCGTTCGATCCATCAAGAATGGTGTCTTCACGGAAGTTGAGGTTTTGGATGCGCTCGTCGAGATTGCGACCCGTATCCGCCTCATTAAATGGAGTTGTCAGGAAGTTGTCGTTCAGGTACTCAGCGAGAGCATCCTGTTCGGTTCCATCAGCGGCGAAGGTGGCATCACCTGTGAGAACGCCATCCGACACGCCATCGCCATCGAGGTCATATAGGTCAACCCGATTCGCGGCTGCGCCAGTGGGGAATGGATAGCCATCACCGCCACCTGCGAGGAAGTTGAGGGTCACAATGCGGAAGGCTTGATTTGCGTCACCCACGATTTCACCTTCACGCACCAGCTCAGCGACGAGGGTGCCATTCTCATCGAAGATGCCAGCACTGATGATGCGATCGCCCGCTGCAAAGTCTGGGTCATAGGAGAATTTGACGCCAGAGATTTGAGGGAAGCGCCCTCCACCAATGTCACCTACACTATGCTCAAGTACGGCCACAAGCTCAGCTTTCGTCAGCGTCAGCAGGGTCAAGCCGTTGTTAAAGGCCAGCGTGGTTTGGATGTCATTCTGGCTGATGCCCCCTTCAGGCTTGACAACGTTGCCGTTGCTGTCGATCACAGGTTCGTTCGGAATGCGAACCGCCCCTGTACCTCCTGGAGGAACGATGGTCTGGCCGATGGATGCCCGAATGCCCCCACCATTCTTGATGGAGATAACAACGGTCGGATCAGATTCTTTGGCGATCGCCAGATTAGCATCCGCCGTTAAGTTACCCAGGTTGGTTTCCTGAGTACGAACACCGTCGGTATCGCCAGGAGTATCCACACCCGCACGATTACCGTTGAGGAAGACATTCGAGATACCGAAGATATTGCCCTCAGTAGCTAGAATCTGAGCTTCAATGGCATCGACAATCTCCTGAATTTCAGGGTCAACTAACCCTTCAGCATTGAGGTCGGCGACACCTTGAGCATCCGTTGCGTAAGCACCGGAGATCGTTTCGTCATAGCTCTCAGGAATGATGTTGCCTGCGGCGTCGAAGTCGATCACTAAGCGACCGACATACTTGTAGCTACCGTCTGTGTTCACCAACGCAGTTGTGGTACCACCCGCATTCTGAATGAACTCAGGGTATTGACCTTGAACGCTGTCCCCTGCGCGAGGGCGATCGTCGGCGTCGAACAGACGGGTGTTGGAACCTCCACCCACGATGATGTCTACATTTTCCAACCGCTCGGCAAGGCCACGCTCAATGTTGAGCTGCTGCATGTGAGCCAGCAGAACGACTTTGTTCATGTTGGGGTTATTTGCCAACAGCGCATCAACTTCACGCTGGATTTCAGCCGCCAATGCATCGAGCTCTGCATCGGTGGGAGTTCCTCCGAATGGCTGAGGATTAACCGTTACACCGCCTGGATTGGAGATGACCCTCAACGTCGGCGTTGTGGCCCCCACCACACCAATGGACTCACCGTTAACATCGATGACCGTAGAAGAGGTTACCGTGTTTGCCTGAGGAGCCTGTCCTCCGGAAACTTCTAGCGGTGCGAGGTTGGGATCGGTGGAGAAGTCAAGGTTCGTGGATAGGTAGGGGAAGTTAGCTCCGGTAAAGTCCTGACCCAGGATGCTGCCGGGGGCTGAACCGTTAATCAGTGCAGCCAGTGCAGCCGTGCCAAAGTCGAACTCGTGGTTGCCGAAGGCGATCGCCTGGAAGCCCAGTTCATTCTGAATTTGGATATCGGCAATACCTCTAGAACCAAACGCATCCTCAGAGGCATCGTAGAAGAGGCCAGGAATGAAGGCATCACCGGAAGACAGGGTGAGAGTGTTATCCGGCAATCCATCATTACCCAAATCTTGGTTCCGCAGGGCATTGAGCACAGCGGAGAAGTTGGGCACATCCCGAACAGCCGCAGCCCCTGCTTCCTGGTCAGCCGCATGGAGCAGTTCCAAGGTGAAGACAGTAGGCTCAACGGAACCGGAGAGATTCAACCGAGCAACTAGAGGCTCGTGGTCACTGGCTTGGTCGGCTACTGCAAACTCAGCATTGACGTGAACAATGTCGAATTCAGCATTAGCCGCAAGGCTGTCGCTGACCAAAATGTGGTCAAGAGACTGGGAGTTCCCCTGGAAGATAAAGCTGTACCGCTCATTCTCAGGTAAGGTATTGGTCAAGTTGTTGAGACCTGCATCGGTTTCGAGATCCAGCACTGGAGACACAAACTCAAATTCGTTGAGGTCACCCAAGACCACAACGTTAGCGTTTGGATCATTCGCCAAGATACTGCTAACGAAGTTTTGAACCCCTTCAGACTGAGCTTGACGCTCATCCAGAGAACCGTTGACACTGACATCTTCCTGACGCTGGTCAAAGGGCTGCTCGACACCAAAAATCGGAGCACTGCCGCCCTTCGAAGAGAAGTGGTTGTTGACAAGGGTCACTTCTTCACCGTTGAACTCGAAGGTTGCCACCAAAGGTAACCGACCACCGAAGAAGGGATTATTGGGGTTCGTTTGCTGGTCATCGGCCTGGATAGACTGGATCGACCCCTGGACCAAATTCACCCGAGCAGGGTTGTAGAGGTATGCGGTGCGGATGTTGCCGGCGGGGTCTCCACCGTTCGTTTGGTCACCAATAAAGGTGTTATCGATGAACGCGTACTGAGGACCACCTGCGGCGGCGATCGCATCCACTAACATCTGCAACGTCATCGACGCCGAGGTTTCTCCTGTATTGGCAGAACCGCTGTTGTCCTGAACTTCCTGTAGCCCGATGATGTCCGGTGTCTTCAGGTTATTGACAATTTGAGCGGCGATCGCCTCAAACTGGCCATTGGCCACATCAGCATTACCGTCGTTGTCATTTGGATCAAGGTTCAAAACGTTGTAGCTCGCAACCGTCAGTTGATCCGCATCTCCAGCCAGTGTCGTTACCTCAGGCGTATTGGGCGACTCCGCGATGACCGAGAAAGGTTGGGTCGGCAACACCTCAAAGTTACCGAAGCTATAACCAATTACTCCGGTCACATCACTAAGCTGGGCTCCCGCATCCACTTGGGGGGTATCAAACCCAGGCAGCAAGCTCCCATCCACATCAATCTGCACTTTCTCAGGATTGAAGTCTCCAGGGCCAATATTTAGCGTGCCCCGAGTACTTAACCCAGACGCATTGGCTCCATTATCAGTCACCGTAAAGATTTCTCCATTGCTGTCTGTTCCGTTGACAGCCAGAGGATCGTCCACCGTGACCAACATGCCTTCAAGAGACTCGAAGAAATCAATTCCGTCATTGACAGGGTCAAAGTTGGTAAAGGCATCATCATCAATGTTCTCTGTAGGCAGAACCCGACCTGCAGCCCCCAGGATGACCGCTGTAGGTAAAGTATTTCCACTAGAGAGGGTCGTAAACGTGGCATTGACGATATTGGTAGTAGACAAATTGCCGGTAGAAGAACCGCCAGGGAAGAATTCTTCGACCACCCCTTCGATTTCTAGCTCGTCGCCAATGGTGACATTTGGACTGCCACCAGTGAAGACAAAGACAGCATCGGACGTCGCATCATTGCTATCGCCAGTGGGGTCTTGTAGATAGAAGCCGTTGCTTGCAACAGCAGTAACAATTCCAGTCGTGAGAACTGCTTGGCCCTCAAAGGGAGAGGTATGGCTTTCCCCTTGAATTTCAGAAATAGTGACTTCCTGAGCAGTCCCACCCATGTTGCCTTCGGGAATGCCGCCACTCTGCACCCGAACATTATCGAGGGCGAGAGACTCAAAGCTTCCCGTACTGGTGAGTTCAATCTCCAGATCCAGGCTCGTGCCTGTTCCTGGAATCTCAAAGAAAAAGTCGGCGAGGTCAGCCGTGAGCGCTGTTCCATCTCCAACCCCATCCAGATCAGTGTCGAGTAGGAGGTCGCCCGCATTACCGTTGCTGCTGTTTTGAGACGGAACAAAGGCTCCGATCAGGGTTCGAGCCCCCCCATCAATGGTGGCAAAGATTTCAATGCCATCTCCATCGCTCACTTCAAAGTTAAAGAAGGAAGGTTCACTCGACAAAGCCCCGAGAGAAATGGCGGTGAACAGTTCCTGACCGCCGAAGATGTCGATATCACGAATGGTCACCGTACGGGTTGCTGCCCCACCTTGACCATCATGATCTTGACCTTGGATACCAAAATTGCCATCCCAACCCGATTGGAAATCATCTCGAGCGGCATTGCTGTTATCAGGAACTTCGTAGCGATCGAAGTAGCTAAAGCCAGCCGTGAACGGATCGGTCAAGGTGTAGGTTGTCCCCGGTTCAGACTCAAAGGACTCCTGGAAGACAATCTTTTCTGAAACCCGTACATTGTCCACTGCGAGGGACTCGAAGCTTCCTGTACTGGTGAGTTCGATATCCAAGTCCAGGCTGTTTCCGGTGGTGCCCAGCGCAAAGCTGAAGTCCTCTAAATCGGTAGTTAACACCGCGCCATCACCGACCCCATCCAGGTCAGTATCTTGCTGGAGGTCTCCGGCATTGCCATTGCTGCTGTTCCCCGTTGGAACAAACGCTCCAATCAAAGTCCGTGCGCCGCCATCGACACTGGCAAAGATTTCGATGCCATCGCCATCGCTAAACTCGAAATTGAAGAAGGACGGCTCACTGGCCAGGGCCGCTAGAGATACAGTGACTTCAACGTTATCGCCTCCGACGATGTTGATGTCGTCGATCGAAATGCTTCGAGTTGCGGCTCCTCCCTGACCATCGTGATCCTGACCTTGGATGCCGAAATCGCCATCCCACCCTGCCTGGAAGTCATCCCGAGCCGCGTTGCTGTTGTCGGGGACTGCGTAGCGATCGAAGTAGCTGAAGCCAGCGGTGAACGGATCGGACAACGTGTAGGTGGTACCTGGCTCAGACTCAAAGGATTCTTGAATGCCAAAAGAACCCGAAGGAGGAGTGACAATCGGGTCGCCGTTACCAGGAGACCCCACGGCAGGCTCACCAATGTCATTGGTCTCAGTTGCAACGGCTCCGTTTTGGCCCGCAACACTAAACGCTCCTAAGTCAACGTCGTAGGATTGACCCCCAAAGCCATCGGTATCCGGATACGCCTCAAAGTCAACGGGGGTATCGGTGCTGCCCGGTAAGCCCACAAACAAACTGACACCATCACCCCCGGCACCTAATCCGGAACCGTCGGTGAAGCCAACTTCAACGGTGCTCAAATCAATGACGGGGCTCCAGATACTGGTGAATGATTGAGCATCCGCTGCGTTACCAATGACGACGATGACCGACTCGCCCGGATCGATTTGGGTCAGGCCAGCAATGAGGTCAGCTGCCACAGGATCTTGAGAATCATCGTCGTAATACAAATCAGGCGCGATTCCAGCTACCCAGGCTTCGGTGCCGATGTTGGTCAATTCAAACCAGTCTGCGGTCAAGTCGTCTCCGTCGGAGTTGCCAGACCACATTTCGGTGATTTGCAGATCGAAATCAGCACTGATGGTGTCGTTGTCGGCGATCGCCACCGTCGCGCTAGCCACATTGGCCGCCACATCGTAAGCGGCTGTGTCCACGAGGGTTAACGTCACCGATTCAGCGGGTTCTGCTTCGCCATCTTCTAATGGAGTAATGGTAATCGTCGCTTCAGAGGCTCCCGCTGGGATGATGACGGTTGTGGGGTCAATGGCAACATAGTCCGTACCGCTAATCGCCTCACCGCCGATGGCATAGGTCACCTCCAGGGCGTCAGTGATGTCACCTGTGCGGAGAATCGTGAAGGTTCCTGTATTTTGATTCTCTTCAGCCGCCGCTGCATCAGTTGCCGCAATGCCCACCAGAGTGGTCAGCGTAGGCGAACCGGAAATTGCTCCTGGAGACCCAATGAGAACCGCCGCTTCATTGGTACCCGCATCGATAATGCTAAATGCCCCGTTGACCCCAGCCGCACTTAAGGTGGAAACCGTGAGCAGTCCAGCAGCGTTGTCGAAGCTGGCAAACGGCGAGGCATCTGGGGATGCGCCAAAGGCCACACCAGTGACCAGGGTTCCAGTGGCATCGAACAGATTGACTGCATCACCCCCTGTTCCCAAACCGGGGCCGTCATAGGTGCCGATAGCAACTCCACTGGGCAGGGTGCCGCCAAACCAGGCATTGACAAAAGCGTCCACTGTAGCCGCATCACCATCCACAAAGATGACCGATTGCCCCGGCTCAATGCTGGTAACGCCACTCAAGTCTGATCCGCTGGTCACATCGCTGGAATCATCGTCGAACCGCCAGCCTGTGATGTCCACCGTACTGGAGCCTGTATTGGTCACTTCAAACCAGTCTGCGCCGACGCTGGGGCTATTGCCGCTAGACCAAGGAGCCACCTCAGAAATGATGAGATCCGACGGATTGTCAATCGTGTCGGCGATGTCCAGCGTAAAGCTTGTCGTTGCATCAGGAGTATTGCCTACGCCAGCGTCATCTACGCTAAGGGTGATGGCCAAGGTGGGTTTTGTATCAAAGTCAAGAACCGTTCCAGCTTTCAGGAATAGCTCGGTGCCAGAAATCTCAAAGAAATCGGCATCGGCTCCCCCCAGACTAAGCGTGTTCGTGCCCAAGGAGTCATCACTGATGATGATATTCCCCACCTTAACCGGAGTGGTCGTATCGGTGTTTTCGAGCAGACTCGTGGTTGCGTTGCTCACGCTAACGGCAACCGGAGCCGCATTTTCAAAGACAAAGGAAGAAGGCGCGTAGACCCAGAGCTGAGGGTGATCAGAATCGCCACCGCCATTTTCATTCACCACATACAGTAGGCCATCGCTGTCCATGGTGACCCCCTCATGACCCTGGTCGGCCACAGATAAGGGATTGGCAGGATCGGACGCGATTTGCAGAAAACTGGAAATCGTGCCGTTCCGATCCACATTGATAATCCGACCATCTTCCTGGCTCAGCACCAGCAAATTGTCGTCCGTGAGGGAACCAGGCAGGTTAGACAGCGCATACACATCCGCAATATCGGTGAGACCCGCCAGGGCTGGATCAAACAGATTTGTGGAGTTCTCAGTCGTAGGTGAACCGTTGGTCGCTGTCCCCGCAGCAAAATCAATATCCGTCTGGAAAATGCCCTGTGGATCGGTTTCCTTGACCAGAATGAATCCACCTGTTTCGGGGTCAAAGGAGATACCCTCCAGACCAATATTTCCGATAGTGGTGCCCAGCTTCACGGTTTGCACATCGGCTCTGGACAGAGTGCCACCGGGAACGTAAGTGAAGAGGTTTGCCTGGCGTTCTCGCTCCTCGACCAATACAAACTGGTTGCCGCTTACAAAGGTCAAGCCTTCTGGATCGTCAAAGTCACCAGCCGTCAGGGTCATCGAGTCGATCAGCTGCCCGGTCTTAGTGATTTGAACAATGGAGGTTCCCTCATCACCCAGGACAAATAGGGTGTCTGTGTCAGGGTTGTAGGTGACCGTAGAAGCTTCCAGAGCCAGTTGACTACCGGACGGTGCCGCAGTGCGGGTCGGCACAGGTAGGTTATAGCGACCAATGCGAACATAGGTAGACAAATCAATTGGCTCGGGACTGGGAGTTCCGAATGTCTGCCCCGTGTTGACTGCGCCGCTCGTATTGGCTGTCGCTGTACTCCAGGTGAAATCGGCAGAACTCGTGCCATTGCCAGTCAGGGCCAGCGATGCACCAATCGGGGTATCTGCATCTTCTGCAACTCCAATATCGGTGCTTGATAGACCGCTAGCAGGCCCATCCAGGGCAGTGAAGCTACCTTCGTAGCTCAAGAATTGAACGACCACGGGATTTGCACTGTCTGTATTGTCGATAAGAGCAATACCATCGGGCGACCCGTTTTGAATGCCGTTCACAGGAAAGGGAATCGCAGTGAAACCAAAGCCATTGCTGTCGTCAGCCAGCACTCCACTGAGGGAAATTGTGTTGTAGACCAATCCGTTGGCACCGTTGTATAGCACCAGGCTCCAATTGCTCAGGTCTGTGCCTGCCAGCCCTGCCAACTCAATAAATTCACCAGCGTCTGTGCCTATGTTGTCGTAGTGAAACTCGTTAATGAAAACAGTCATAGAAAGTTAGTTCTCCAATGCAAATCGCTAACTACGCGCAAACTCATAGATTCTGTATCGGACTCATATCGCCATGCGAAAGCTGGCGATCTCGCTTTGTGCGATCGCCATACCAAACAATGCCTACACAGCTCAGTTAATGAATGAACGTCTCCGAAAATTCCCTTAGCTCATCAATGCGTTGCACACGTCAATCACATCGGTTTATCCCAGGTCTGGGGAAAGTGCTGCGTAACTTTACGAACACGACCTTCAGTACAGTACAGATTTCAGGTAAAGACTAAGTTAAGAAAATACGTCTTCACACAAACTTTGTATTCTAAAGGACTGTTTTGGTAATTTTTTGTAAAGGAAAGAACAGTGGCATAAGTAAGGTGAAACGCAGGTTGAAAAAAGTAAGATGTGCTTTTCCCTTGAAGTAGGCTATACGCCTGATTTTTTATACTAGGTGGCAGAACCCCATCTTCTGGTCAATGTGTGAAGTGTTACTCTTCAAATCCAATCCAATCCCGTCCAATCAAAATTGCGATCGCGAATCGATCAGGGGAGAATCTCCCATAACCGATTGAGCTGGCTGGACTAACCTCCTCAAGTTGAGGATTAAATTACCTCAACTGGGCTGAAGTCTAACTCGGCGATCGCCCCACGGTCTCTGAACTGAATGTCCATGCTGATCACGGATTCAGTATTCAGGGCAAGGGTTTGCACGCTGTTGTCTTCTAAGCCTGGAATATCAAACGTTCCGAGAATCACGTCATCAGCACCGAAGAGGGTAATCTTGCCACTTTTTTCTTCAATGTCAATCAGCCTGATGTCGGTAACGTTGGTCAACTCATCAAAGTCAACGGTGATCACTCCACCCTTCGCAGAGTCATCAGCATCGGAGGAGTCGCCATCTTCAGAGATGAAGAGTAAGTTACCCAGAACGTCAGACGCCAGGTCATCATCGCCACCCGTGACGTTGCCGCTATCGAAAATCATGACGCCAAACTCAGAGAGAGTGGAGAAGGTTGCTCCTTCAAACTGATCGGTAATCACTGTTCCAGATGCAAATCCTTCGAAATCGATGGTCATGGCATCATCCGTCGGGGGCATGACAATGCTGTTACCGAGAACAGTGTCATCTCGGAAGTTGAGGTTTTGGATGCGCTCATCTAACGCAGGGCCAGTATCTGCTTCATCAAAGGGGGTGTTGAAGAAATTGTCGAACAGATATTCGGCCAAGGCATCTTGCTCGGTGCCGTCATCGGCAAAGGTTGCGTCACCTGTCTGAACCCCTTCTTCCGTCAGGTCAACCCGGTTGGCGGCGGGGCCAGTGGGGAAGGGATAGCCATCGCCACCATCGGCCAAGAAGCTGAGCGTCACAATGCGGAAGAGTTCAGTGGTATCACCCACGATTTCCTCATCACGTACTAACTCAGCGACGAGAGTATCATTCTCATCGAAGATACCTGCGCTTTGAATGCGATCGCCCCAGCACAGCCAGCACAGCTTGAAAATTCAGTTCTCTAGCGCCTCTCTTCTCCGGCAGAAAGCTCACCTTTTCGAGCTATTCGCCATCCTGAGAATTCTTCATGTCCAGGGACATCAGTACGTAACTCTGCGTACGAGCCCTTACGTACCATACAAATCAGAGGTAAAGAGCTGTTTAAGAAAGGTTTACTTCATGAAAACTTTGTATGTGATCGAACTTTTTTTGAAATCTTTATCGCCAGAGGCTTTTGAGAACAGTGGTTTTAGCTCTTTCCTACAGGGGTGGTGATGTTTTGACTCAAGTTTCGACCGTATTCGAGCGTAGTTTAGAGAACGTTTTGATACAAATCGCATCTACCGAGAGGAAGATTGAAAGAGATCTTGTTTAGAAAACTTTTTCTGAGCAGGACTTTCTGAGTGGATTTTTTTAGCGCGAAACCTGACTACGCACCATTAAGTGAAGTACCATTTAATCGTCCAGTTCCCTTGAGCTAGTCTTCATGACCGCAAGTATTCCAACCCTTCCGAGCCAGTACGATTCCTCTACAACCGAAGCCAAGTGGCAAGCCCATTGGGAAGAAAACGGTGTGTTCATCGCCGACCCGGACCATGAGGGCGAACCCTATTGCGTAGTGATTCCGCCACCGAACGTTACCGGAAGTCTGCACATGGGGCACGCCTTTGAGAATGCTCTGATTGACTTGTTGGTGCGCTATCACCGCATGCGCGGACGCAACACCCTCTGGCTCCCTGGAACGGATCACGCCAGCATTGCGGTGCAGACCATTCTGGAGCGACAACTCCGGGCAGAAAATAAGACCCGTGACGAGATTGGTCGCGACGCCTTTCTCGAACGTGCCTGGGCCTGGAAAGAAGAATCTGGCGGCACAATTGTTGGGCAACTCCGCCGCCTTGGGGTGTCAGTGGACTGGAGCCGAGAACGCTTCACCATGGACGAAGGACTGTCTCAGGCTGTGCTCACGGCCTTCGGTCAGCTCTATGACGAAGGGCTGATTTACCGGGGGCAGTATATGGTCAACTGGTGTCCGGCCAGCCAGTCTGCGGTGTCTGACCTGGAGGTTGAGAATAAAGAGGTGGACGGGCACCTCTGGCATTTTCGCTATCCCTTGACGGAAGGTGGGGGGTACATGGAAGTGGCCACCACTCGCCCGGAAACGATGCTGGGCGATACGGCTGTGGCGGTGAATCCCACCGATGAGCGCTATACCCATCTCATCGGCAAAACCGTGATGCTACCGATTATGAATCGAGAAATCCCCATCATTGCCGATGAGTATGTGGATGCGTCGTTTGGTACGGGCTGCGTCAAGATTACGCCTGCCCATGACCCCAATGACTTTGAGATGGGTAAGCGCCACAATCTACCGTTCATCAATATTATGAACAAAGACGGTAGCTTAAATGAGAATGCGGGCGAGTTTCAGGGGCAAGACCGATTTGAGGCTCGCAAGAATGTGGTCAAGCGGATGGAGGCAGATGGCTTCCTGGTTAAAATTGAGGATTATAAACATGCGGTGCCCTATAGCGATCGCGGCAAAGTTCCCGTCGAACCGTTGATCTCTACCCAGTGGTTTGTCAAAATTCGTCCCATGGCCGATCGGGCACTCGATTTTCTCGACAATCATCACGATCCGGTCTTCGTTCCTGAAAGATGGACGAAGGTCTATCGCGATTGGTTGGTGAACTTGAAAGACTGGTGCATCTCGCGTCAGCTCTGGTGGGGACATCAAATTCCTGCCTGGTATGTGGTGAGTGAAACGAATGGCGAGATTACCGACGATACGCCCTTCGTCGTTGCGGCTAATGATGCAGAGGCTCGGGAGAAGGCAGAAGCTAAATTTGGGGCCGATATCCAATTGGAACAAGACCCCGATGTCCTTGATACGTGGTTCTCATCTGGGCTCTGGCCGTTCTCAACCATGGGCTGGCCCGACTCCACCAAAGATTTAGAGACCTACTATCCCACGACGACGCTGGTGACCGGATTTGACATCATCTTTTTCTGGGTCGCTCGAATGACGATGATGGCCGGACATTTCACCGGGAAGATGCCGTTCCAATCCGTCTATATCCACGGTCTCGTCCGCGATGAGAATAATAAAAAGATGTCGAAGTCGGCCAACAACGGCATCGATCCGCTGGTGCTGATTAACAAATACGGCACCGATGCTCTGCGCTATACCCTGGTTCGCGAGGTGACCGGAGCCGGACAGGACATTCGCCTGGAATATGACCGGAACACCGATGAGTCTACGTCGGTGGAAGCCTCACGGAACTTCACCAACAAGCTGTGGAACGCGTCCCGCTTTGTGATGATGAATCTGGACGGGCAAACGCCTGAGCAGCTTGGCCTTCCAGAGGCGGAGAAATTGGAGTTGTGCGATCGCTGGATATTGTCACGATTTCATCAAGTCTCTCGTCAGGTGGGGCAGCAGCTCGATCACTTTGCCATGGGCGAAGCCGCTAAGGAACTGTATGAGTTCACCTGGGGCGACTTTTGCGACTGGTACATCGAACTGGTCAAGTCCCGGTTGAATCAAGAGGCTGATCCAGAGTCTCGTCGGGTCGTTCAACAGACATTGGCCTACGTGTTGGATGGCATTCTCAGGCTGCTTCATCCGTTTATGCCTCACATCACCGAAGAAGTATGGCAAACGCTAAATCAGGTGACAGATGGGCGAGTATTGGCGCTTCAGCAGTATCCGATTGCGGATGAGGCATGGATTGATGCGGACTTGGAACACCAATTTGAGTTGCTCTTTGGGGTAATTCGCACCATCCGGAAGTTGAGGGCGGAAGCTGGTGTGAAGCCGTCGGTGGCGATCGCCACGATTCTGCAAAGTGAGCAAGCCTCAGAACGCTCGATTCTCACCAAGGGGCAGGCATACATTCAAGATCTTGCTAAAGTGAAGGACTTAACGATTTCAGAAACCGCACCTCAACAAAAAATGTTTGCAGGCGTGTGTGGCACCGTCCAAGTTTTGGTGCCCCTGGAAGGCGTTGTGGATGTTGATGCACTTCGGGGCAAGTTAGAGAAAGACCTGGGCAAGATTGAAGGGGAAATTAAATCCCTGAGCGGACGCCTGAAAAATCCAGGATTTGTTAACAAAGCACCTGAGGATGTCGTCCAGGGGGCGCGGGATGCCCTGGCTGAAGCGGAGAAGCAAGCCCAGATTTTACAGAATCGACTGGCTCAGCTTTGAGGATTTGGGCAGAAATTCTCATTGTGGAAATTCAGGGGGCAAAACGGTCGCCGCAAGCGAGTATGTGTTTAGCGTTCTCTAATTTCTGCTTCCCTGACTCTGGCAGGGAACCGCTGCGGGAGCCTCTGGCTCCAATGTGAACGGGAGCCAGAGGCTCTCGCGGGCATTCCCAGATTCAGGGGGCAAAACGGTCGCCGCAAGCGACCGTTTTGCCCCCTGAATCGATACAAGTGAGCGCCGATAGGGCGCGAAGTCTTTCAACCCAAGTCCCAGCAATATGAGAATTGCTGGGATTTGGGTTGTGAGTATCCAACGGGTCGAGTAGATTAATAAAAGGACGAGCATCTACTTTTTTGTGTGGAACGTTTCACATGTTCCAGCAATGCATTTAAAACTAAATGCAACCGTTTCATTTTTAAGTCTTAGTGCAATTTAGGTACAGATGAACAGCTCTATTATCACTTTAGAGGCTATACTAACTTCCAAGACATTGCTTGCTTAATAACTCTTACGATGCTCTATCTGGCTAAGGTATCTAAGCACGAGGAAACGGGGGAGTTGTTGCTCAAACTACTTGCTCGTCAGAAATCTGAGCATCACTGGGTTCTTGCGCCGAGTCAAGACCCTGTGGTCATCACCCTCGAAGGAGAAGGCTATGGGGTAGATTCTCTCGTGCTGGCGGATCTGTCGCGCGATCGCACGGTTGAATCCATTCAAGATGCGACGGATTGGGTGCTGCGCGTCATTAAAGAATATTTAGTCACAGGAATCGATCCTGACGTTCTGAACAAAGAAGCCGAGCGTGCCGAAGAGTGGCGTAAAGACCTCACCCTCAAAACTCAAGATCTTGCGCGTCGGGCATTGGAATTAGAAACGCGGCGAGACCAAATCCAGGAATTAGAGAAAAAGCTAGAAGCAGAGCGTCAGCAAATTGAGTCCACTCGGCTGAAGATAGAGGTTGAGAAGGCCAAGGTAGGGATGGACGAACCTCAAAGTTCTAATGCCAATCAAGAGCCTCATGCTCAGGAGGCGTATGCTCCAGAAGATACTCAGCCTGCCGATGCAGTTCAGCCGTAGGTAATTGCCGCATTCCAACGGTTTCCCCTCCGAAGGATTGCCTTTCTCACCATCATTGACATTCTCTACAGATGTACACTACAGATGCCTAACGCTTCAAAGGAACCCGTCCGTTTAGACTTTGACTCTGCTCTCTCGCATCCCCGGTTAGCCTTTCAGATCCGCTGGTGGCGACTGGCCATGCTGTTTCTCAGCGGGGCAAGCCTGTTTTTGATTCTGACCCTGATTCAGCTTTCGGGAACCCTCTAGATACTGCGTAGGCAGGGATTTCAGGAATCAATGACGCTGATGTAAGGATCATCTCGGCTCAGAACCCTGGTTTCTTCAAGAAACCAGGGTTCTAAATCCGGCTTATTGCAGTGCCAGTGATGCTTAGAATCACTGGCACTGCTCTTATGATTTATCTAGAAACGGCCTCCGCGATGATGCTGGCCTCCGCCTCCCCGAAATGGACGATCGGGCAGAAGCTCGGCCAGTTGACTCCGTTGTTCTTCGGTCAGCACCTCACGAATGTCCAGACGAACATCGAGCATGGCATCTCCGAGTTGCTGATGAAGTTGCTGAATTTGGTCATGCTGCTGACGGATTTGATCGGCGCTTGCGTTGCTTTCCATGAGCGATCGCATCGTTGCGTGGGCTTCCTCCAGCTCTTGGCGAAGTCCTTCATTCTCAGTGCTGGCTTGCTCGCGAATGGCCTGAATCTCTGCCTGCTGCGCCTCGGTGAGGTCAAGCTGTTCAATCCACTGCTCCCGGCGTTCTTCAAAGCGGGGAGGGCGATCGCCCCACCCATCGTTCTCTCCTCTGACCTGGGCAACGGCTGCAAGGCTGCTAACGCCGATCAGAACGGGAAGGGTTGCGAGTAGTGCAAGGTATTTCTGTTTCATCACATCATCTCCTGTAAGGTGTCGTTTTCTAAAGACCCCCTCATCCTATAAAGACGGACTATCCCTTGGCTTGAGTCTTATATCCCAATTCTGACTGGGCAAAGTTCTCAAATCGTAACCGTCCCCTGAGCGGAGTCGAAGGGGACGGTTTAGCTGGGTTTTGGCTTCGACTTCGCTCAGCCAGCGTAGTCTCTGGGACGGTTACCTCAAATCCATACCGAATGAATAAAGGTTTTGGGGGCACACCGTGTGCCCAAAACCTTCATTCATTCGTGAACTTTCCCCAGGCGTGTCTAAATTCTTTCAGGGGGATGGCTTAGGGTGATGTAGTCCTTTTTTCCTATGGTGGCAGTTGAACATGTAGGTCGTGATGTTCTGGTTCACGTTTGGGTTGGAGTTTTAGACTATGGGGAGTAGGACACGTTTGAAAGTAGTGCCGCACCCCTACGATTCTGGGAGATAGAGAGGGAGATACCGTGGAGCAAGCGCCCACATCGATGGCTGACGATTTGATGAAACGACTACCTGGCCATAGTAATCCGTTTCAAATGCTGTTGATTCTGGAATGGATCTTGCTGGGAATCGCCATCCTGACCATTTTCACTCCGTTTCGTGCGCCACATCCTCTCCGAGGTCTTCCCCCGGAAGTGTTGATTGTGTTGAAGCTGGCCTCCCTCAGCATCATTCTCATTTTGGGCGGATTGGGACTCCGCTTACCCCCAGCCTCCCGGTGGATGCAGATTTTTTGCATTGCTCTCGGGTTTGGGCTGAGTTGGCTTGTGGTATTGCTAGGGGGGCGAGGGTTCGG
>JAYKJC010000515.1:0-13757 GCA_035285885.1 Leptolyngbyaceae cyanobacterium
AGAGACGAGAGCCACTAGAGGTCAGTGTGATGAGCCCACAGATTTTCTCATCGTTGGTCAGTGTCCAAGTGCCTCCAACAAAGCGCCATTGGCAAACTGAAATTGTTGGAGAGGTTACGCAGAATTCTGCGCTGTTTCATGCTCGATTGAGTAAGACCGGGAAGATTCGATGGCGAAATGTTGAGGGGAGAGAGGGACTTGCGGCGATCGCCCTTTCAACTGAGTCCAGCATGATTCAAGCGGTGAGAACAGAGTGGGCAAGCGTTAATGCGGACCACGATTACGTCGTTAAATTTCCGGTCAAGGGACTCGAACCAGGAACCCGCTACTACTACAAACTGCTGTCTGGAGAGGATGAAGATACGATTGAAGCAGGCCCATTAGGGACGTTTGAAACTCTTGCTTCACCAGACTCAAAGCAGCCGACCCAGTTTGCCGTGGTGAGCTGTATGAACCGATTTGCCTATCAGATTTTTCCTGGTTCTGAGAAGGAAGGTTTTCCTGCCCTTGAAACGATTCGGAATCAGTCGCCTCAATTTATTGTCTTTACGGGCGACAACGTTTATTACGACACGCCTTACTCCAACCGAGCGACGACTCTCAAAGCTATGCGCGGGAAGTGGCACCGCCAGTTTGCGACAGACCGGTTTGAACAGTTATTTCAGTCCACGCCGACCTATTGGGAAAAAGATGATCACGACTATCGATTTAATGATGCTGATCCCTTTGATTTGATTGAGCCGTCCCATGAGTTGGGGGTATCGGTCTTTCGAGAGCAAGTTCCTGTGGTCGATCCGTCTGATCCGAATGCTGTGACGTATCGAACCCATCGCATTAATCACGATTTACAGGTGTGGCTTTTAGAAGGACGCGATTATCGCAGTCCCAATACGGAGATTCCTGGCCCCAAGAAGACGATGTGGGGAGAGACCCAAAAAGCTTGGCTCAAACAAACGTTGAACGATAGCACGGCGACTTTTAAGGTGATTATCTCACCCACGCCGTTGGTCGGGCCTGATGAGACGCGAGTCGCCACTCAGGGAGGGGTGTTTGCGCCGCTGTTTGGGGGCGATGCTCCTGGGCAGGACGACAAAATTAAGCGCGACAACCACACCAACGTTCTCGGCTTCCGTCAAGAACGGGATGAGTTCTTTAAATGGCTGAAAGAACAGGGGTTTAAGCAAGGGGATGTGTTTATCGTGTGTGGCGATCGCCATTGGCAGTATCATTCCATTCATCCCTTTGGATTTGATGAGCTATCCTGCGGAGCCCTGCTCGACGCAAATTCTCGTGGAGGTCTAAAACCTGGAGAGGCCAATTCGACTGACCCTGACGCCACCATTCAGCAACTCTATCTCCAAACCAAGCGATCGGGAGGATTTCTCAGAGTTTCTGTGCAGCCAGAGGAGGGCGATCGCCGTGCCACAATCACCTTCGACTTTTTCAACAGAAAAGGGGAATCTCAGTATCAGGTCAGCCGTCCAGCGAATGATACCCGTCCGAATGGTGGTTACAGCACTATGCGCGTCGGTTAAGACGGTTGAGTGGGCGTGCTGCGTGCCCCACTCAACCGTCTTTGGGCTTAACGCGATAGCAAACCGCTATAAATTTGAAAAATATCGTGTGGTTTTGCTCATGTCCAATCCAGTTCGTTTATGCTACTGAGCGTTAATTGAGCCGTATAAGGATCGAGGAGTGACCCAACCGTGAATACCCAATCTTTACTGAGCTTCGGTATCTCATCTCTGATTGCTTTGAGTACAGCCGCCGTTGCTCAAGCGTCAGTAACATTGAGCCCTGCTGGAACTTACAGCACTGGCATTTTTGATGGTAGCGCTGCGGAAATTGCGGCTTATGATCCCGTAACGCAGTACGTTTTTATAACGAATGCAGCTGATAACGCGATCGATGTCATTAACATTGCCGATCCAACCAATCCGGCGTTGGTCTTCAGCATTGAGCTTGACGGTGGTGTGAACAGCGTTAGTACTTACGATGGTATCGTCGCAGCCGCAGTAGAAGCAGACAACACACAAGAACCGGGTCAGGTCGTGTTTTTCGATACTGAGGGAACGATGCTGAACTCCGTGACGGTTGGCGCGCTCCCAGACATGCTGACCTTCACCCCTGATGGAACTAAGGTGCTGGTCGCCAATGAAGGCGAACCCAGTGAGGATTACTCAGTGGACCCCGAAGGTTCGGTCAGCATTATCGATCTTTCCAACGGAGTAAGCAACGCGACGGTCACCACGGCAGGCTTTTCTCAGTTTAACGATGCAGAGTTAGATGAGAGTGTTCGTATCTTTGGTCAAGATGCAACCGTTGCCCAGGATATTGAACCTGAATACATCACAGTGTCGCCTGATTCAAGCACCGCCTGGGTCGCGCTCCAGGAAAATAACGCTCTGGGCATTTTGGATGTGAATGCAGGTGAAATTATTGCGATTGTCGGGCTTGGCTTCAAAGACCACAGTCTGCCAGAAAACAGTTTGGACGCAAGTAATCTCGATGAGGCGATTAATTTTGCTTCGTACGAGAACTTATTTGGAGTGTATCAACCTGATGCGATCGCCGCCTACACCGCTGATGGAAACACCTACATCGTTTCAGCAAACGAAGGCGATTCTCGACTGCGTCCGACGGGCGATGATGAAATTGAAGGATTGGAAGAAGGCGACTTGTTCAACGAAGAAGCGCGCATTGCTGATCTCACCCTCGATCCAACCGCCTTCCCAGACGCAGCCATGCTTCAAGATGACGCCGTGCTCGGTCGCCTGAAAGTCACCACAACGATGGGCGATACCGATGGGGATGGCGACTTTGACGAACTATATGCGTATGGCGCTCGTTCTTTCTCCATTTGGGATGCAGAAGGAAATCGGGTATACGACAGTGGCAACGAATTTGCTCAGATCGTTGCAGACGCATACCCAGACGATTTCAACTCCACCAATGATGAGAACGGTTCATTTGATGACCGGAGTGACGACAAAGGCATTGAACCCGAAGGCGTCACTATTGGACAAATCGGAACCCAGACCTATGCGTTTATTGGACTCGAACGAATAGGAGGCGTCATGGTATACGACGTTACTAATCCTGAAGCTCCTGAATTTCAAACCTATGTCAATAACAGAGATTTTGCGGGTGATGCGGAAGCAGGCACCGCTGGCGATCTTGGCCCCGAAGGCTTAGTCTTCGTTTCAGAAGAAGATAGCCCAACGGGGACACCGCTACTCATCGTGACCAACGAAGTGAGCGGGACGACAACCATTTTCACGATTGAAGTCGAATAGTCCGCCAAATCCCCGAGAGGGACGACGGGCGGGTATGGGGTTAGCGAGATCTTCGTCCGATGCCCCTAAATCCCCTTGAAAAGGGGAACATAGATCGGTTGGCAACTGCGTTAAACCCAAAAACGGATGTCTGGGGCGCGTTGTATGTGTTTAGCGGTCTCTAATTTCTGGTTCCCTGACTCTGGCAGGGAACCGTTGCGGGAGCCTCTGGCTCCATTTGAACGGGAGCCAGAGGCTCTCGCGGGCGTTCCCAGCGAGACGCTGGGAACAAGGAATACGCTAAACAAGTACGGCGCGTACGCGCCCCACACATCCGTAGTTAATGAACGCGCATAGCGCTATAAGCTCAGCCCGTCGTTTCTTTCTCTGTTTTTAAGTCGATTCTCTCTCTGTTCTTTAAAAGTCTTGCCAAGTCGCCATAAGACTCACGCTGATGCCTCAATGCACGTTAGAATATCACTCGTCTGCATACTGAAGGAGTGAGTTTTGCGTAATCAACAGGTCCAGAGCATTTCAACAGTTTTGACATCACTACTCGTTTTTTTTGTGATCATCGTAGTGTTGAACGCATATGTCGTCATCAATCCTGGACAGGCGGGGGTCATTAGCATTCTGGGTAAGGCAAGAGATGGCGCTCTCTTAGAGGGCATTCATATCAAACCTCCGCTGATTTCAGTGGTCGATGTTTATGACGTGACCGTTCAGAAATTTGAGGTTCCTGCGGAGAGTGCTACTCGTGACCTGCAAAATTTGAAGGCCAGTTTTGCGATCAACTTCCGACTTGATCCAACTCGTGTGGTTGAAATTCGACGCACTCAAGGAACACTGAACAATCTCGTTTCCAAGATTATTGCGCCTCAAACTCAGGAATCCTTCAAGATTGCAGCCGCTCAGCGGACGATTGAAGAATCGATTACGAAACGGACGGAGTTGAAAAAAGATTTTGACTCTGCGCTTACAACGCGCCTGCAAAAATACGGGATTATCGTGCTGGATACCAGCATCATTGACCTCAACTTCTCTAGAGAATTTGCCAAGTCTGTAGAAGATAAACAAATTGCTGAGCAGCGGGCTAGACGAGCGGTTTACGTCGCCCAAGAAGCGGCTCAAGAAGCGCAAGCGGAAATTAACCGAGCCAAAGGTAAGGCAGAAGCCCAACGTTTGCTGGCTGAGACGCTGAAGGCTCAGGGAGGAAGTTTGGTGCTCCAGAAAGAGGCGATCGAAGCCTGGAAGAAGGGGGGAGCCCAAATGCCTGATGTGCTTGTCATGACGGGGAGTGACTCACCAGGAGTGCCGTTTCTGTTTAACTCTCAGAAAGCGGACAAAGCCCAGTAAGTCGGTAGTCGCAATTCACTGTCGCAATTCACTGTCGCAATTAACTATAGAACTTAGAAAACCCTGTATTGTCTGCTAAATCAGCAATACAGGGTTTTATGTAGGTCAGGTGCCCGCACGATTGCGCAGTTCTTCCGGCAGATGATGGCGATCGCCCAATACCTCTAACCGGGGGCCGTGTTCATCAAAGCGAACGATACTCACCGAAGCGACCAGCGCGTTGATGCGATCGCGATAGCGCCCAACATCAATTCCCAGCAGACCGCACAGCATGATGCGAATCGTAGACTTGTGAGACACCACCAAAACGTGACCGTCTGGGTACTTGCTCTCAATTTCAGCCAGCACCAGGGAGGCGCGACTCGCAACCTGTACGGCGGTTTCTCCGCCCGTTGGCGGATTCCATGCAGGTTCCGTCAGCCAGCGCACATAGTCAACCGCATAGTGAGTTTTCACATGTTCGACTGAGCGATCTTCCCATTCCCCAAAATCCATCTCCTTCAATCCGTCTCGAATCTCAGGCTCAATGCCGACGGCCTCACAGATGGCGTGCGCCGTTGCTCGGGTTCGCTTCATGGGACTCACAAAAATCGCAGACCAGGGCTCATCTTTGTATGCCTCAGCAAATGCTTTTGCCATGTCGGTGCCTGCGTCGGTCAATTCGGGATCAGTGGTGCCACAATAGCCGCCCGTTTGGCTATGAGTCGTTTCGCCGTGGCGCAGAAGGTGAAGTCGAAGAACCATAGGATGTAGAAAATAAATGTGTTTATTGTGCTGTTCACGGTGGTTGACGTACAGGTGAGGGTGGGGGTGTCCCGCGCGACGCCCGGGCGCCGTACTGTGCACAACTGTACTTAACCAATCTTCTTTTTTAACTTTTTTTCCTGTAAGAGCAACCTGCTACGGATAGAAATGATAAATCAGGCATCAAATCTCCATTCCAAGTCACCGCTACAGATTTTCGAAATTACCAGATCTTGGTATAAGTCCAGTTCTTCCGGAGTGATCTTTCAGTCTCTCCAAAATTGAGCCTCACAGCGCTGTGCGCTGAGGTTAAGCACGGTTGTGTGGGGCGCGGTGCGCCCCACACAACCGTGCCTGTGCTTAATGCGAATGTACATCGCTATATTCGCTATAAATGTTGAGGTGTGATGCTACTTTTTAACCTCATTGGGACTCGGACGACCGGATTCAAAGTCAGCAATATTCGATAAGGTCGTTTGGGCGATCGCCTCCAGCGCATTTCGAGTAAAAAACGCCTGGTGTGCTGTAATCACCACATTTGGAAAAGATTGCAGCAGTTGAAATGTATCGTCTTGAATCACATCATCGGAGAGATCTTCAAAAAATAGATCGGCTTCTTCTTCGTAGACATCAATGCCGAGATAGCCGATTTTCTTAGACTTGAGGCCATCAATCACTGCACGGGTATCAATTAGGGCTCCGCGACTGGTGTTGATCAGCATCACTCCAGATTTCATGTGCTGAATAGTGTCTTCATTAATCAGGTGATGGGTGGAGGGCAGCAACGGACAATGCAGCGACACAACATCTGCGGTTGCCAAAAGCTTGGGCAGCTCAACGTAGCGCATGCCCATAGCGAGGCAATCCTCATTTTGATACAGGTCATACCCAATAAGGTTGCAGCCGAACCCATGCATAATTTGAGCGAAGCACTGACCGATTTTTCCGGTGCCAATCACGCCCACCGTCGTGCCGTGGAGGTCAAACCCTAACAAACCGTTCAAAGAGAAATTGTCATCACGGACTCGGTTGTAAGCCCGATAGAGCTTTCGATTGAGCATCAAAATGAGGCCAACGGCATGTTCGGCGACGGCATAGGGAGAATAGGCAGGCACCCGCACCACTCGGATGCCACAGTCAGAGGCCGCCTCAACGTCCACATTGTTATAGCCCGCCGATCGCATGGCAATCAGCTTTGTCCCAGAATCAGCGAGCGATCGCAACACTTCTGCACTCAAATCATCGTTAATAAATGCACACACAGCAGGGAAATCCTTCGCCAACGCCACGGTTCTCGGCGTTAACCGAGCTTCATAGAATACAAACTCGTAGCGATAGGACTCATTGGCTGCATTCAGAAATGTTTGGTCGTAGGGCTTACTACTAAAAACAGCAACTTTCATCGCGCACTCCAATCCTAGCTAAAGTTCAATGTCATGTTAAAGGGATGGGGCTTGTAGTGGTGTGGATGCGGGCATGGAACCCACATTTAACCAAAGACCCGAATACCTTCTAATTTTCTTAAAGTGACCGCAAGGTTAAGGTCGGGTTAAAAGAAATGAGTTATCATAGCGGAACACTAAATTTGTATAGACAACTCATGCTGATAAAGCACATAAGTAGTTGGTAGTGCCTGTCATGCTGGCTAGGCACTCAGATGTTGCTCATCGCAGGTGTGCCAAACGTAGATAGGAGAGGAATGACTATGGATAAACAAGAATTTTTATATCCTCGTGCCCGTTATCAGGGTGACGTTAAACCAGAAAAACTGGTGTTCAATGCAAATCTTCAAGAGTTTGCTCAACGCGTGACCTATCTCAGTTGCCTAGAAACATCTGGCAAAATTTCGCCATTAGACGCCTATGAGCAGATTCATGGCCTTTGGAAACAGTTGAAAAAAAGCAAACGTGAACTCGGGATTCGGTAGTCGTTCGTCCTCCAGCAGCCTCATGAAAAAATCTGTACAGTGTCACGCGCCTATGCAAGTCGGTGATTTAATTCGACTCAAGCAGATCTTTATGCCGAGTGCAAGTGCTAAAAGAGGATATCGATACGCTACCATTTTCGAACTCATCCGCACCGATGACGCTGACCCGACCTCACCCATCACTGAAATACTTGCTCAACTCTGTGAGGGCGATCGCTCATTCCCGTATACCGATACATCTGGCACTCAGCCGATTTATAGCTTCTACCCTGATGAAATCGAGCCCCTCGATGACGGCTACTTCAAACAAGTCTAGGTGGTTGTCAAAATAAACACCTGATACAGCGTTACCAGCTGAGGCTGGTGTGTAGCCTCCCGCATTGCGGGGGGCTGCATAACGGTTGTGTGAAGCGCGTCGCGCTCCACACAACCGTTATGTACTTAGTAGGGACTTGCTACGAACCGATTAACTCGGCAGGCCATTTCCAGTTGACAATGTCATCTTTATCAACCCCATGCTCGCAAGCATAGGTGCGGTACTCGATGATGGCGTTCTTCATGCGCTCGCGCACATAGGCGGCAGCCGAACCAAGTTGAGGAACACGGTCAATCACGTCAATCACCAGGTTAAACCGATCAACTTGGTTATTGATGGCCAGTTCTAATGGCGTGTTGATGTTGCCCTTTTCCTTGTAACCCCGCACGTGGAAGTTGCCGTGGTTTGTTCGGCGATAGGCCAACTTATGAATCAGCCAGGGATATCCGTGGAAGTTGAAGATGACAGGCTTATCTTTGGTAAATAAGCTATCAAAGTTCCAGTCAGACAGACCGTGGGGGTGCTCCGTCTCTGGCATGAGCTTGAAGATATCCACCACGTTGACGAAGCGGACTTTCAAGGTCGGAAACTCTTCCCGAAGAATGGCGGTTGCCGCAAGAGATTCCATGGTGGCCACATCTCCGCAGCAGGCCATCACCACATCCGGGATGTCCGGCTCTTTGCCACAGTCATCGTTACTTGCCCATTCCCAAATGCCGATGCCCTTGGTGCAGTGCTTAATCGCATCTTCCATCGGTAAGAACTGAATATGCTTTTGCTTATCTGCAACAATCACGTTCACATAGTCTTTGCTACGAAGACAGTGATCTGCACAAGAAAGTAAGCAATTAGCATCCGGTGGGAAATAGACCCGTACGACATCCGGGCTCTTGTTTGTGACCAAGTCTACATACCCTGGATCTTGGTGGCTAAAGCCGTTGTGATCCTGCCGCCAAACTGTAGACGACAGAAGGATATTGAGGGACGAAACTGAGGCTCGCCAGGGCACCTCATGGCGACAGATGTCTAGCCACTTGGCATGCTGGTTAAACATGGAGTCCACCACATGGGCAAATGCTTCATAGGTATGGAAGAATCCATGACGACCCGTTAACAGATAAGTTTCGAGCCAACCCTGGAGTGTATGCTCACTCAGCATTTCCATGACTCGTCCATCCGTCGAGATCTCTGTGCCATTGTCATCCTCAGGCAAAATTTCGCCCATCCAAACTTTCTTACTCGCCTCATAGATGGCACTGAGTCGGTTGGATGCAGTTTCATCAGGGCCAAACAAGCGGAAGTTGGTCATGTTCCTTGCCATGACATCTCTGAGAAATGCACCCAAGGGTCGAGTGTTCTCAGCTTCTACCGCTCCGGGACTGCCAACCGCAACGGCGTAGTCGCGGAAGTCGGGCATGTTGAGGTCTTTGCGGAGAATGCCTCCATTTGCATGGGGATTGGCGCTCATCCGGCGATCGCCCTTAGGAGCCAATTCCTTCAATTCTGGGATCAACGTCCCATTCTCATCGAAGAGTTCTTCAGGCTTGTAGCTGCGGAGCCAGTCCTCCAGAATTTTCATGTGTTCCGGATTTCCGTGCATGCCAGAAAGAGGCACCTGGTGCGATCGCCAGAAATTCTCCGTCTTCTTGCCATCCACGCTTGCGGGGCCCGTCCAACCCTTGGGCGATCGGAAGATAATCATCGGCCAACGTGGACGTGAGGCCGTTCCCGAACTACGAGCTTCTTGCTGAATGGTGCGAATTTCTCCGATGACGGCTTCCAATGTTTCAGCCATGCGACGGTGCATTAGCTCTGGATCGCTTCCTTCTACAAAGTAGGGTTTATACCCATACCCGACAAACAAGGCTTCGAGTTCCTCATGGCTGACGCGAGCGAGAATGGTCGGATTGGCAATTTTGTATCCATTCAAGTGAAGAATGGGGAGTACTGCTCCATCTCGAAGGGGGTTAAGAAACTTATTCGAGTGCCAGGCGGTCGCCAATGGCCCTGTTTCTGATTCTCCATCACCCACAACGCACGCCACAATAAGGTCAGGATTGTCAAACGCGGCTCCGTAGGCGTGAGACAAGCTGTATCCCAACTCGCCCCCTTCATGGATGGAGCCTGGTGTTTCAGGGGTACAGTGGCTGCCGATGCCACCAGGAAACGAAAACTGCTTGAAGAACTTTTGCATACCTTCAGCATCTTCGCTCTTGTCGGGATACACCTCTGAATATCGGCCCTCCAGGTAAACAGGCCCCAACACGCCCGGAGCGCCGTGTCCGGGTCCTGCCATGTAAATCATGTCGAGGTCATACTTTTTAATCATCCGGTTGAGATGAATGTAGAGGAAGCTTAGTCCTGGACTGGATCCCCAATGCCCCAGTAAGCGAACTTTGACGTGTTCTTGCTTGAGGGGTTCTCTCAGGAGAGGATTGTCTCGGAGATAGATCATGCCGACAGCAAGATAATTGCAGGCACGCCAATAGGCGTGAATTTTTCTGATCTCTTCCGGTGAAAGAGCAGACGTTTCAGACGAAGCCATGCCACCAGAAGTTGGTCGGTCAGAAGCGAGAGTCATAGGCTATCTCCTTTAGGTGAACTTAAGAATGGAGAGGATAATCTACAGTTGCTACTGTATCGCGCACCCTTTATTCAAATATCTAAGGAACGATAGATCTAAGTGTTTCATAGGAAACATTTGAGAAAAACTGGCGATCGCCACGACCTGTGATGAAACCCATTAACACACTGAGTTCTACGATCATCTCCTCACATCGTTGAAGCAAATGGACGTAATTCGTGGCTCACTGTAAAACCCGATGACATTTAATTCCGTTTTATGAAAACTTTGGGTTCAAGTTTCAGTTCATTAACATTTTGCAATAGAAAATCCCCAATAGCGCCAGAAATTCTCATTATGAAAATTTAGGGGGCAAAACGGTCGCTTGCGGCGACCGTTTTGCCCCCTAAATCAATCCAAGTGAGCGCCGATAGGGCGCGAAGTCTTTCAAAATGAGAATTGCTGAATAGCGCTATATAAATAACGAACGACATTCTGTTGAGATATCGAGTATGGGGGCAGCGATGGATGCAGTCCAATCATGAGACTCTCACATGGCGAACCATTAACCGACAAGCGTTAAGCAATATTTCGAATTCCTTCAGTGGTTTTACGTAGGACTCAACACAGATTCCTCCAAATTTTCGGAAATGTAAGTAAGAGCAGGGTCGTGTTTGTTCCCTCAGATTGCTAGCGTCTTTATAAAGTCATCTCGTTAAAGTTACGGATGTTCATCATTTGTCTCCTTCAATCTTGGGTGTTTTTGCGAGTTCAAAAATAGAAATTTTGAATTTTTAGTTGCTCAAAAATCCAAAGAGGGTGCTTAATTATTCAGATTTATTAAAGTCAACAAATTGTTCTCCCGGACAATAAAACAGTTCTTTTCCCTGTGAAACTTAAGCAAGTTGTAACCCATGCTTCTATTAAGTTAAAGGCTGCTCAGCTAGTGATGATGACGATGAAATAAATAGCTCAAGGAGGTTCTCACCCCTTTTCCTGAAGGGAACAATTTGTGTTTAAATATCATCGATTGCATTGAGAGTTTCGCATCGTGCCTAATAATTAGTGCCTAACAATGTGTTTCATGTTTGATAATGAGTTATTAATCTCACTGATGTGTGCCGGGTTAAACTGAGTTCTCCTTAAACGCGCAGAGACACTTACTAGTGAAAGGAGAACTGGATGTTTAGTTTGATCACGATCGCAATTCCCGTGCAACTTCCATTTCTTAAAAAGTAAACTTATACCCCCTTTACGGTGTCCGTTATGGTCTCTACTTTTGTTGCCCCAACGAATCGCTCCGATAATCGCTCGGATGAACGCTTGAGTGATTCCTCGATCCACTCCTCACGCCTGCCTTCGGCGATCGCCCCTGAAGAAGCCAAGGCTCAATTTGAAGACGATGTTCTTGAGCTTTCCAAACTTCCATTAGAGTCTGATGAAGCCTTTGACGCTAACGATCAGGAGGTTCAAGCAACAATTGCTGATTTTTCGACGTCTCATTTGACCCATCAAAAAACATCATCAGATGATGCAGTCGGTGCTTTCTTTAAAGAAATGGCTCGATACCCATTGCTCTCAGCCAGTGAAGAACTTGAAATTGCTCGGCAGATTAAGTTCTTAAATGATGCTGAAGAGTTGTGCGATCGCCTCATGGATGAAAGAGGCACAATGCCAGAAATGAGTGAGTTGGCGGCCCTATTCGGTCTGACTCTTGATGATTTTGAGCATCATATTTGCCAGGGGCAACAGGCAAAAAACACCATGATTCGCTCAAATTTGCGACTGGTCGTGTCGATTGCGAAGAAATATCTAAATCGAGGGGTTCCATTTCTCGATCTGATTCAGGAAGGGGCATTAGGGCTCAATCGCGCCACTGAAAAATTTGATCCCGATAAGGGCTATAAATTCTCAACCTATGCCTATTGGTGGATTCGTCAGGGAATCACCCGAACCATTGCCAATGATGCGCGAACCATTCGTCTTCCCATTCATGTTGTTGAAAAACTGAATAAACTCAAGAGAGTTCATCGAGATTTAAGGCGTCAACTTAACCGAAATCCATTAGAGGCTGAACTTGCATCTGCCCTGGAGATGAGTTCTGAGCAGCTTCGTGTGCTTCAGCAAGTTCGTCGCAATTCTCTGTCCCTGAATCATCGAGTAGGTAAAGGGGAAGATACTGAACTCCTAGAGCTACTTGAGGACGATAATGCCTCCACTCCTGAAGCTCAAATCAGTGACTCCATGATGCGGCAAGACCTGAATGGGATTCTCGACGAAGTGCTGAATGAACGGGAAAAAAACATTATTATCATGCGCTACGGGCTGACCAGCGGTGAGCCTCGAACCTTAGAAGAAGTGGGTGCGCTCTTTAACTTATCGCGAGAGCGCGTTCGGCAAATTCAAACCAAAGCCATGCGGAAGCTTCGGCGTCCTCAGGTCGCCAGCCGCCTCAAAGGGTGGTTGGGGTAGCTGACTAGAAGGTAAGGAAGTTTTTAGTCAGATAAAAACACTTTTAAGGGGCGGTTTTACTGCCCCTTAAACCTTAGAGCAGTGTGCAAATAGAAAGCACAGGCAAGGGGCTGAAGCTCCTTGTTCACGGGTTGATGTTGTACGTGACCCATTAGCAAACCGCTTTATCTTAACCAAAGTGGCGATCGCCGTATATTAGCTTCGACAAAGCGCACGACATCCGCCACTTCAATTTTGAAGCTAGAACCGACCCCGGATGATGGCAAACGATTGCTCAAACGGTATCAAAAAATTCGTGCCCATCTGTTGCTCTTCTTAACAGATGAAACGGTTCTGCGGACGAACAATGCGAGTGAACAGGCGTTGCGTTGGAGTGTGGTTTTTCGCACAGTCACCCATGGCTTTCGCTCAGATTGGGGATCTGAATTGTTTGCGTTGGTGCGATCTATCGTCAATACCGCAAAGCGTCAGGGCATTTCTGCCTTTGATGCCATTTTCCGTGCCCTTACCTCACAACAACACGATTGGCTACTGGGTTGAGTAATTACAAATTGTGCAATAGATTACTTTTTGCACAAAAACGGTATTATATAGACAAGTCTGTATAGGCGATAGTGATATGACTCGTTCAAAATCATCTTCAAAACCGTCTGCGCGCGATCGCATCATGAAAGCGGCGTCTGAGTTGTTCTATCGAGAAGGGGTGCAGAGTGTGGGCGTTGACCGCATCATCGCCGAGTCGGGCGTGGCGAAAATGTCCCTCTACAATCACTTCAAATCAAAGGACGCCTTGATTGCGGCCTGGCTGCAACAGCGTGATGAAAACTGGCGTACGTGGTTTCAAACCACTGTAGAAAAGCAGGCGACTGAGCCCTCTGAGCGCATTCTGGCGCTGTTTGATGCCCTTGAAGAATGGTTTTCGCAGCCCGATTTTCGGGGGTGTGCGTTTATTAATTCTTCGGTTGAACTGGTAGACCCAGAGCATCCGGGATATCAGGTGGCTATTGATCACCAGAACGCTATTCATGAGTACATTTTGCAATTGGTAACCGCAGCAGATTTGCCCAATCCCGACATCGTGGCTCAGCAATTACTGCTGTTGGT